>CAIJTL010001340.1 GCA_903823545.1 uncultured Planctomycetaceae bacterium | reverse complement strand
CCAGTTTTACCACGCGTTTTAATTGTTAAGTTTTTTATTAGCAGTTTATCAACTGCGGGTGTAGCTCAATGGTAGAGCGCCAGCCTTCCAAGCTGGACACGTGGGTTCGATTCCCATCACCCGCTACTGTAAAGTCGAAAGTTCGTTGGGAACGGTTGTGTCGCAGTTGCATTCAAGTTCGCTGCTGTAGCTCAGTGGTAGAGCGCGTCCTTGGTAAGGACGAGGTCGTGGGTTCAAGTCCCACTAGCAGCTCTTCCGTAGGCGAAGCTCTGTCGTGGCTGGATGCAGGCGTCTGTGGAATTTGTTAATTGCTTTATTCAGCACAGTCTAGATGAAACGAGAGCTAGGGAGTAAACATGGCCAAGGCAGTCTTTGAGAGAACGAAGCCGCACGTCAACGTAGGCACTATTGGACACATCGATCACGGCAAAACGACCACGACAGCGTCGATCCTTGCCGTCCAGGCGGCCAAGGGTCTCGCCAACTTCAAATCTTACGCAGACATCGCAAAGGGTGGAACAGTCCGCGACGAAACAAAGACGGTCACAATTGCAGTGAGCCACGTTGAATACGAGTCCCCCAAGAGACACTATGCCCACATCGACTGCCCTGGCCACGCCGACTACATCAAAAACATGATCACCGGTGCGGCCCAAATGGACGGGGCAATCCTTGTTGTCTCCGCAGCCGATGGACCGATGCCGCAAACTCGCGAGCACATTCTTCTGGCTCGCCAGGTCAACGTGCCAGCACTCGTCGTGTTTCTCAACAAGTGTGACCTGGTCGATGATCCGGAGTTACTTGAACTTGTCGAGATGGAAATCCGCGACCTTCTCACCAAGTACGACTTCCCGGGCGACACAATTCCGATCGTGCGTGGAAACGCCAAAGCCGCACTGGATAATCCAGCGGACCCAGTTGCTAGCAAATGCATCACTGAGCTAATGGATGTTCTTGATGCACATATCCCAGAGCCTCAGAGAGCTGCCGACAAGCCATTTTTGATGGCCATTGAGGACGTTTTCTCGATCGAGGGACGCGGCACTGTCGTGACTGGGCGAATTGAGCAAGGAGTGGTTAAGGTTGGCGAGAAAATCGAAATTATCGGACTTCGCCCGACCACCGAAACGACATGCACTGGCGTTGAGATGTTTAACAAGACACTCGACTCCGGTATGGCTGGAGACAATGTAGGAATCCTGCTGCGTGGTGCCAAAAAAGAAGATATGTCGCGAGGGCAGGTGCTCGCTGCCCCCAAAAGCATTAAGCCACACACAAAATTTGAAGCTGAAGTGTATGTTTTGAGCAAAGAAGAAGGTGGTCGCCATACACCATTCTTCAACGGTTACAAGCCGCAATTCTACTTTCGCACAACCGACGTTACTGGTTCGATGAACCTTCTCGGCGGCGCAGAAATGTGCATGCCCGGAGACAACGTCAAGGTTCAAGTCGAGCTTGGTAAAGTCATCGCAATGGATACTGGAAGCCGATTTGCAATTCGCGAAGGCGGCAAAACAGTAGGTTCAGGCGTTGTGACCTTGATTTTGGAGTAAAGAAAATGCCTCGAGAATTCGTCTGGCTTGAGTGCACTGAGTCCGGTGACCGAAACTATCGAGTCTCAAAAGAGACACGGGGAACTGAACGGCTTGAGCTAAAAAAATACTGCCCGCGGCTTAGGCGGCACACAGTACATAAAGAGTCACGTAAGAAGTAGCTTGCTGCCTTTTTGCTTGAACTACGGGTGTAGCTCAATGGCAGAGCACTGGATTCCAAATCCAGCGGTTGGGGGTTCAAGTCCCTCCGCCCGTGATCAGGACGTCACAATTCAGCTGGATTTATAAAAATGTTGACATCTGGCTACAAGAAGAAGCAAGGAAGACCATCACGACAAATAGCGTTGTGTGTTGTAACCAGCTGTTTGGCGTGGCTAACAATACAGATAGCGTCAATATTCGTCGCAAGACAAGCAGGCATTTTTTGGCTGTCGTTGTGCATAACGGCGAGTGTAGTAAGTGTATTGGTATCGATGCTTATCCTAGAAAAGCCGAAGTTTTCAGATTTTTTGATCTCAGTTCAAAGTGAAATCGACAAGGTAACGTGGCCGTCAACAGCGGAGGTCAAAAGAGCTACTTTAGTTGTGTTAGTGTTGATAATATCGATGGCTTGTGTGATGTTTCTCTTCGATTTGGTATGGCAATGGGTCTTTCAGGTCATAGGCTTTTTACAGATTTACCGGAGATAAACCCCATGCCCGAACTAGCTGATCCGATGACTACAGTCGGGAAACAATTCAAGTGGTATGTATTGAAGGTCCAGACAAATCGAGAAAAGTCGATTAAGGAAAACCTTGAGCGAAGAATACGTCGAGACAGCTTAGAAACTTCGTTCGGTCGAATCGTAATACCTACCGAAAAGATCGTCGAAACAAAAAGTGGCAAACGACGTGTAGTAGAACGCAAAATGTACCCAGGGTACTTGTTCATTCAGTTGATTTTGAATGACGAAACCTGGTATCTAGTGCGGGATACTTCTGGTGTCGGTGACTTTACAGGAACAGGCGGCGTACCGACGCCGATGGATGACGGCGAAATCGACCGCATGTTGCAAGTCGAAGAAGCGCATGATGAGCCGGCAAAGATTAAGATTCAACTGAGCCGCGGAGACGTGGTAAAGATCAAAGAAGGCACCTTCGATACGTTCGAGGGATCGATTGAATCCATAGACGAGACCAGCGGAAAGATTATCGTTCTCATTGAAATCTTCGGCCGGTCGACGCCGGTCGAGCTGGAGTATTGGCAGGTCGAGAAGCCCTAACTGAACAGATTTCCGAACGCAGCAAGTGAAAGATTTCAATGGCTAAACAAGTAGTAGCTCAAGTAAAAGTGCAGATCACTGGTGGGCAAGCGACCCCTGCACCGCCTGTCGGCACCGCACTCGGACCACACGGCATAAATTTGGGCAAGTTT
>CAIJTL010001339.1 GCA_903823545.1 uncultured Planctomycetaceae bacterium | reverse complement strand
CGGGAGTGATCATCGCGACTGCAACCGCATCTAAAAACTGATGCTCAGTCAGCCATCCATATTCTTTGACGACACCAGAGTAGAGAAACGGCACAATGGCCAGTCCGCTTCCAAAGACAAACGCTCCTGCTTTCGTGAAGAACAAAAAAATCTGCAACAGTGTCTTCGAAGAGGCAATGGGCATCCAACCGAGCGTCATTAATGGTGGAATGATTAACAACGATGATTGTGGAGACGTGGCTGCGGTGGTCGCCGTCGCCGAGCCTGCCTCAGACGACGCCACTGGATTTGGCTGAACTGATCGAGGCGGTTTCTTTACAAACCAAGTCAGAGCGCCCGCGCCTAGGAACAACCAAATCGATTCGGATTCGGTGACGACCGTGATTGCAGCACTGACGAGATAAATCATCCACAAAAGCCGGTCGATTCCGATTGTCTTTCGAGTCAGCTTGTATGCGCTAATCAGAATGATTGCGATGACACTGGACCCCACTCCGTAAAACACCGCCTGCATCCACTGTAGGCCGCCGTAAAGGTCGTATGCCCACCCCAATGCAACGACCATTAAGAACGAAGGGAGGATGAATCCGACTCCTACGAGAGTCGCGCCCAATACTCCGTAGTGCACGTACCCCAAATAGATCGCTAATTGAGCCGCGAGCGGTCCTGGCATCAATTGAGCCAGCGTCATCCCTTCTTTGTAGTCCGCTTCAGAAACCCATTTTCGTTGCTCGACCAAATCACGGTGCATGTATCCGACTAATGCAACAGGTCCACCGAAGCCGAACGTTCCGAGTCGGAGGGCATATGCAGTAATCTGCCAGAGCGTGTATGCAGCGCGGGATTCCGCGTTCGGAACCGATGAATTGGGCGTTTGAGCCAAAGGTGGTTGGGACATCGATCGCGCTTCTTACTTCTGCTTAGCGAGAATCTCCAACATGCCACGGCAAAAGTCAGGCAGGTCGTCAGGCTTTCGGCTCGATACAAAATGTCGATCAACGATGACTGAGGCATCTGCCCAAATCGCGCCGGCATTGACCAAATCGTCTTTGATCCCCGGTGAGCCGGTGACATGAACTCCTCGATAAACGCCCGCAGAAATTGGCATCCACCCGCCGTGACAAATCGCAGCAACCAACTTGCCCGCTTGATCGAATTCCTGAATCAATTGCAGCACTTTCGGATCACGTCGAAGCTTATCAGGCATCCAACCGCCAGCGCAGAGGACGCCTTGAAAGTTATCCGATTTCATCTCCGCAATTGCTGAATCAGAGACACACGGATATCCGTGCTTGCCGATGTATTTCTGGCCGGCCTTCGGTCCAGCAACAACCACTTCAAACCCCGCTTCGATCATGCGGAGTTTCGGATACCAGAGTTCGAGATCTTCATAGGCATCTTCAACAAAGATCAAGATGCTCGAACCTTTGGAGGATTTGTTTAGCATTTGAGCATCCATTGGCTGTGCAACTAATGGCACTTCATGTGGGCAGAGATTTCAGGACCGCGCATACCTCAATGGTCACATCCCACTCCGCCCGATTTACTGAAACGATTGTCGCGAATCGCATTTAACGAAGAATTCTGAAGATTAGACATGGATCGAATTCGTGCTTCGACTTTTGTTGTCGATTGACCCGAACGCTTACAGTACGTCAAATTCCATGGGAGAAAGGTCGTCAGGTTCACCGTTGTAGCTGATCGTGACTTCTTCGCCCTTTTGGATATCTCGAAGTGCTGTAAATTCTTTCGTCCGCTGTGGCAGGTCGTCGTACCGCGCATTGGGTGTGTAGGAATGGTTGTAGATTGAGCCGTAACCCATCGCGAGTGCGACGGTCCCTTTGGTCCATTCAAAGCAGTAATGATAGAGGGTCGAGAAGCCTTCTTCGGTTTCGAGCTCTTTTTCCGGGAAGACAATCATTGGAACCCGTTCGATGACGGTTCCTTTCGGGATGAATTTTCGGGCAAACACACCGCGACCTCGGCCAGGCGAGCGACGGACTTCGATCATATCGGAAGGTATCAGGCTCATCGGTTTCCAACGGGGTTAGGGGACTTGTCGTTTCGTAGTCGTGTTTTCTATGCCGGACAATTCAACGAGACCGGTCAGCGAGCTCTGAGGAGGCGAGTCTGAGTTCGACTGTGAGCTCATCAAACAAAGCAGCCCGATTGTCGCGAAACAACCGGGCTGCCAACGGGGGCTCTTAAGCCGTGGTTAGTCCGTTTCCGCAGAAACAGGCATCGGCTTTTCGACCTTGCTCTTGGCTCCAGGTTCAATGCAGAAAAGTTGGTTACGATTGGCAATAAAGAGTCGGTTGTTGGCGACCATTGGGCTGGTGTAGACCGCGCTCCCCATGCTGATCGGTCCTTCGGCACCGTCGGCGTCTTTGCTAATGATCGTCTTCTCTTTCGACAACTCGAAGATCGTGATGTCGCCATCTTCATCGCTGATGTAAACGTGACCGTCCACGATCAGCGGCGAGGCCCACGATCCGGCGAGCATATCGTGAGTCCAGTGAGCTTTGCCGGTCTTCACATCGACACAATGAAACAGTCCTGCGATGTCCGCCACAAACAGCAGGTCGTCCTTGATGGCGACGGTTCCCATCGTGCGATGCATCGTCTCTTCAAACTTCTTTTGCTTGGGGTCATTCCCCAGGTAGTGCCACACGACGGCCGAATTTGGATTCGGTTTCTCGAAGTCACCTTTGTCAGCTTCCAGTGCTTTGAGCCGCTTGTGCGGGACCGGGGACTTGCCACCATCGACTTCTGGATTAAAGACCTGCGTGGGACTGACGTCGCCTCGCTTATTCGGGTCGATGCACCACAAGTGACCGATCCCTTCGCCGTGTTCAGGATCTTCGCCCACTCCGATGTAGACCAAACCGTCGTAAACAACGGGCGTCGCAATCAAGTGATTGCGAGTCGCTCGGCCGCCTAGCACGTAGTGAGAGTCTTTCGGATTGCAGTCGAACTTCCAGAGTAGTTTCGATTTGCCGTCCGCTCCCTTGGGATCAAAGCTGTAGAGCCAACCGTCGCCCCCTGCGAACAAGACCTGGGGTTGTCCGTTGAAGACTCCGTAAGCAGGTGAACTCCATTGGCCATGTAGAACGTTCTCGCCTGGTGAGCTGTCGGCCCAGATCACTTCGCCCGACGTCATGTTCAAGGCGACAAAGCTTGGGGCATTTGGTTGGGGCAGGCTGAGGTGCCCCTCGTCCACGCCGTTGCCAGTATTCACGAAGAGAATGTCGCCGGTAAACATCAAGCTGCACGAGCACATGTTGTGTTGTGAAACACCGAGCTTGCCCATCATGTCGAACTTCCAGATGACGTCCGCTTCGTGCTTCTCATCCCAGACGACATCAGGTTTTTCAGGCTTTTCAGTGATAAATGGCGTGTCGTTTTCGCCATCGTGGAAACCTTCGGTGTCGAGGCAAACCACTTCGCCGCGGCTCGTCACGTACCACAGTCGATCGCCCAGAACCAATGGTGCGCAACAAATTCCTTGATTCGGCCAGTCATGCACACGACCGGTCGGGAGTTTTTCGCTGGAGTGCTGCCAGAGGAATTCGCCAGTTGCCTCGTCAAAGCAAAGCAAGCAGCCGAGGTCCGTCTTGTTCGGGTAACGCTTCATGTAACCCGAACCGTTGTTGGTTCCAATGAACACTTTGCCGTTGGCGACGACGGGGTTTCCGTACGTTTCCGAGCCGAGTTTCGCGGACCACTTGATGTTGGTGCCGTCTTCGACATTCCACGCGGTTGCAATCCCCTTACCCTCAGGGGTGTTGTTACGGGAGTAGCTGCCGCCGGATTGAGGCCAGTCACTCGGCTTGACCTTCATGGACTTAATGAGCTTGAGAGCTTCGGCTGTTGGGTCAAACTTACCCGTCGATGCAGGCTTAGCAGTTTTCGGAGCAAGCGCGAGTTCATTTTCACCCGCTTTGGGTTGTTCG
>CAIJTL010001338.1 GCA_903823545.1 uncultured Planctomycetaceae bacterium | reverse complement strand
GTGCCTCGCCTGATTGGTTTTTATTTTCCGTTCGCCGAAATGATAGCGGGAGAACGTGATGCTTTTGGCAATGTCCCCGCAGAGGTAACTTTCGTGTATGCCACTTTTGGAATAATGGCCGGGTTGGTTCTTGCAGCAATTAGTGCTAAGTCATTCAGTGATCATGCTGAAAAGGTGGCCGACGAACGAGAACGGACACAACGATTAATGGATGCCCATCGTGAATCGGCGCGGCAACAGGAGACGGCGCGGCTTAAAGGGCGGCGATAAAATATCACGAAAAATATTCAGCGGTCGGAGTTCGACCCTTCGCTCAAGGATCACTCACTCCCTTGATGTATCCCCACGAAACTTTCGGGAGGCGTCGATCACGTCCTGAATCGCGGAGTCGATCGCGCGGCCATCGTTCGCGACGACGAAGACCGGCACGAATGGTTTCAGCTCTTCAACGGAGTTACCACTCGCTGTGGCTGGATGGCTTTTGATTGGGTGGCTGGGGTCGAGTCCGCGAGCCTCTCGCTTGAAGAGACGCGATATTGTTTGAAACGGGGGGCTCGATGACTCAACCCCAGGCACCCGTCCGAATAGTGCGCGTGACTCAGACGATCGAGGACTGAATGAAGTTAACACCTACCTGTCGTCGCTCATCGCAGTGTCTTCGACAGCGGATAGGTTGGCCGATCGACCGCGCGTGTGCCGGATGCGGGTGTGACTCGCTTGTTGTTTTCTGGGCGAGTGTTGCTGGCGTCGCCGTCAGCGGGGTCTTTCACGCCGGTGCTGCCGCGGATCGCTCCGCTGACGCCGAGGAGTTCCGGATGGCGTGCGACTTTGTCCGAGAAGACGCGCATGTCTTGGAGGATTGGTTCGAGGTTGTTCAACAAGATCGACAACGATTCGGTCGAGCGATTCAGGTTTCGATAGAGGTCTGGATCAGCAATGATTTTTCGCAGCGAGCCGTCTTCCTTCGCCGCCAGTTTCGACAGTGTGGCTAACTCACCCGATAGCTGATCGAGATTGGTCATCGTTCGATCGAGCTTGGCCATAATCGGCGCCGCGGACTTCGCGAGCGGATCAGTGACTCCTTGCAGGTTGTCGAAGTTCTTCTGAGCCGATTCGATCGTGCGACGTGCGAGCGAAATGGTTTGACGTGTCTCGTTGGCCAACTCCGGCAACGCGGCGAGCGTTTGTCGCAGGTTCTCTTGAGTCTGCGGATCGGCAAAGACTTTGTTCGCCGATTGCACCGTTTGACGTGCCTCTTTCATCGTCGCCGCAAACTCCTGCAACGAGAGGGCTGCTCGCTCCACAACAACGTTGAGGTTTCCTTGGTTCGTATCGAGCAAGCCATTGATGTTGGCTCCGACCTTACGCCATTCAACGCTTGTCTGCTCGAACGAAGACAACGTGGCGGTCAACTTGGCATCGAGCTTATTGACGATCGAGAACGGATCGGTCGGCATCGCCCCTTCGAGCAGGGTTCCCGCTTGCAAGCGTGTGTCGCTGACGCCGGGAGCAAATTCGATCGACGAGTCACCGAGCAACGACGTCGAGAGCATCGGCTTAGCATCGGCTCGCAAGGCGTATCGTTCTTGAATATCGATGATGACTCCGACGCCCCCCCGTTGGTCATCCAACGCAATCTCACGAACTGTCCCAATCGTGAGGCCATTG
>CAIJTL010001337.1 GCA_903823545.1 uncultured Planctomycetaceae bacterium | reverse complement strand
TCCCAGCAATTGATGCCAGACAAACAGCGCCGCTCCGAGCGCACCGCCCGCGTCACCGGCGGCGGGTTGAATCCACAGGCTCTCGAACGGACCTTCGCGAAGGACGCGGCCGTTGGCCACGCAATTCAGAGCGACTCCCCCAGCGAGGCAAAGTTGGTTTTCGCCAGTGACGTCATGAACGTGGCGGGCCATCCGTAGCAAAATCTCTTCGGTGACGACTTGAATCGACGCGGCCAAATCCATCTCGCGTTGAGTGAGCGGTGCTTCTGGCTTTCGCGGTGGGCCGCCGAAGAGTTGGTCAAACTTCTTCGACGTCATAGTCAGCCCCTGACAATAGTTGAAGTACGACATGTCCATACGGAACGAGCCGTCGTCCTTCATGTCGATCAACCGTTCGCGAATGAGGTCCGCGTATTTCGGCTCACCATAAGGAGCGAGGCCCATCAGCTTGTATTCGCCGGAGTTCACTCGAAAGCCGCAAAAGTAGGTGAATGCCGAATACAACAATCCAGGCGAATGTGGAAATTGCATTTCGTGAGTCAGTCGCAAGCGATTGCCGTCTCCAACACCGATGCTGGCGGTCGCCCATTCGCCGACACCGTCGACAGTCAGCACGGCGGCTCGTTCAAATGGCGAAGGATAGAACGCGCTCGCTGCGTGCGATTCATGATGCTCAGTGAAGACGAACCGCTTTGAGTAGCCGGGCAATTCTCGCCGCATCGTTTTTGGAAGATACAGTTTGTCCTTCAGCCACACGGGCATCGCCTTGACGAAACTGCCGAACCCTGCCGGAGCGAAACCGAGATACGTTTCGAGCAGGCGATCAAACTTCAGCAACGGCTTATCATAGAATGCAACATAATCGAGTTGCTCTGGCGTGATCCTCGCTTCGCTCAAGCAGTATTCGACAGCGAGCTTCGGAAACCGCTCGTCGTGTTTCTTGCGAGAAAAGCGTTCTTCCTGAGCGGCGGCTACGATATTACCATCAACGACCAAGCAGGCAGCCGAATCGTGATAGAACGCCGAAAGGCCAAGGATATTCGTCATGAATAATTCTTTAGGCGAATGGGGTGCGTCAGCTCCCCGCTGGTTTCCGGTGTGTCGTTCGTGAAGATAAGTGCGACAGTACTTTAGCAAGCTCGACGGTGCTGCGGAGTGTGCAAGAGAATGCTCGGCACCATCTGATGTTGTGCAGAATACGGACGACGAGGCAAGATGTTACTATTGCACCGGTCAAGGTCTGGTCTTTGAAGGAAAATTCATGAACGAGAAGAACGTCTTCCCGCTCCCGTTGGTTGCTTGGGAGCATTACATGTGGAAAGACGACCGAACTCGCTATCCGATGACGTTTGTGATTCGCCTGGAAGTTTCGGGAGAACTACAAAGAGTAGTTTTTCTTGACGCGATGAAAAAATCATTAGAACGCCATCCACTTTTGAAGAGCCGGATCGTTCGTGATGGCTGGCGAGGTTGGTGTTGGTTGCCGAGTGAAGCCGATGAACCGCCGGTGGATTGGACTGATGCGGAGACGAATTCGGAAGTTGACGCACGTCTTCGGCTGCCGTTGGGTGAGTACATCGACCTAACGCGAGAGGTCGGACTCCGTGTTTGGGTGCATTCAACATGCAAGCGGGCACGGCTCACGTTTCAGTTTCATCATGCGGCGACCGACGGATTGGGCGCGATTCAATTTCTGGGAGATTTGCTGGCGGCGTATGGGCAGGTCACTGTTCTTCCGGGCGAAGAGACTCCCGAATTTGGGACGCTCGAAATTGCGCGACTGAGGACGCGTGGCGATCACGGATCGGGACGGTTCGATTCTCGGCGGCAGCGATTCGCCGATTTGAAACTGTTCGCCGAAGAGGCATGGCATCTGTTTGCTCGACAGCCAAAACCACTCGCCGTGCGAATGCATTCAGACGATCAACGGGATATCGAATTCCCGGCCCTGCTGACTCGGCGTCTGAACCGGCACGAGGCGACTCGTCTTCGAGAGTTCGCATCAAAACGCGGCGTCTCACCGAATGATTTGTACCTGCGCGAGATGTTTTTGACGCTCCATGACTGGAACCGCGAGCGAAGCACTTGGCATCCGAAGCACTGGCTTCGGATCGGCATGCCGGTGAGTATGCGAACCGAACAGCATGATGGATTGCCTGCAGCCAATGTGTTGAGCATGTTCTTCGTTGCGCGGCAGTTGGGCAAACGAATCGACGTTGATGCGTTACTGAAAGACTTGCATCAACAAACCGACCGCATCGTGAATTGCCGGTTGGGTTGGTACTGCGCCACCGGCGTCCGATGGGCAGCACGAATTCCGGGGGCCTTGAGCTTCTCGGTCTCGGAGCGTCACTGTTTGGCGACCGTGATCTTGGCAAACGTCGGTGACATCCGACGTCAGATGTCGGCCCGTTTTCCGCTGCAACGAGGCAAAATTGTCGCAGGCAACATCGTCTTGGAAAGCTTTGACGGAGCCGCGCCGGTGCGGCCGCACACTCATGCGGGGGTATCGCTCGGAACTTATGCTGGCGAACTAATTGTCAATTTGCATCCGGATGTCTGGCATTTATCACAAGCGGATGCCAACGAGTTACTGGACCGATTTGTGAATCGTTTGCGGGCGGTCGCTGGCCCATCACGCACAGAGCAGGTCGTCCCAACGCAACAACTTCCTCCTCAATCTCAATCTCAATCTCAACAAACTCCGTAGGTGTTACATGTCGGCAGAGTTACCGACGATCGTCGAAAAGTCGCGTTCGAGTCATTGGACGTTATGGCCTCGCTTCTTGACCTTTCCGGTCGGCGTCGTCGTGGGTCATGCTGCAATGGTCGCTCACTGGGGAGGCGAATCCGGTTGGGCCATGACGGCTTGGCTGGCGTTCACGACCATTTGTTGGATTTGTGTGGCCGGCAGTTATCACGAAGCCGCGCATTTCACACTCAGTCGCAACACTGCGGTCGATCTGTGGTATGGACGTGTGGTCGGCACAATCATTTTTTCGCCAATCTCGTTGTTCCGCGAAGTCCATCGTCGGCATCATGCTTACTTGAACTCGGCTGACGACTGGGAGCTTTGGCCGTATGGCGATCCGCAAAAGTCGCGGCGATTTCGGCGGATGTTTGTCTGGCTGGATATTGTTTTCGCAATCGTCGTGACTCCTGCTGTTTACAGCCGAATCTACTTTGTCCGCTCATCGCGCTTGCCGGAAAACGTAAGGCGAACAATTCGCAATGAGTACCTCGGCGTCTTGGCTTTTTGGAGCGGAGTGGCCGCTTTTGTGATCGTGACGTTCGACGCTGGCGTGATCGAATGGCAGAACTTCGAGCCGATCTGGTTGTTGCCACCCGCGCTGGCGGCAAGTTGCAATTCGCTGCGCAAGTTGACCGAACATCTCGGGTATCCGACGGGCGATCCGATGCTCGGCACACGGACGATCTTGGCCATAAATCCGATCACGCGGTTGTTCGTGTATTTCGACTTCGACCTCGCCGTGCATGGTCCTCATCACCGTTTTCCGAAGCTAGATCATGCTCGGCTGCGTGATGCTTTCGACGAACTGCAAAAAGAAAACGCCGACAAATACCCGTTGTTCAACGGATATCTGTCGGCGTTCTTTGACACATTACCGTGGATCGTCAGTAATCCTGCGGTCGGTGAAAACGTTTCCAATTCAGCCGCTCCTTAGAGCGAGCTATTTGCGACTGGTTCCCGTTTTTTCCGGGAGTGCCGTGCGAACCGGAGCCGTCCCAGCACCTTTGAAGCTCGGGCTGCTGCCGGACGTCTTCGTGGCAGGTGCGTCATCATCGTCGTTGTCTTGGTCTGCATTGACGGCTGACGATTTGCCTTTCGGCGAAGTGGCACTCGCGGTGTTGGTCGTTGTGTCAGCGGCCTTCCAGGCAGAGACCGACCAGTGATCGAAACTCTCAGCGACGCTGGTGCCGAGGTCATCGAGCCATGCTCGGAAGACTTTCGTGGTCACACCTTCGTTGGCGACGACTCTTTGCAACACGAACCGGCGGTTGGTGGCAACATAGGCGAAGAACTTGCCGCTACCGAGGCGATCGTTGTCGCTGAGTAAACGGAGCAGGGCAGTGCGAGGCACGTCCGCCGCCGACTTCGGCAGTTGATCCAGCCACGCCATCAACCAGATTGCTGAGCCGTCTTGGCTCAACACCGCGGTCATCGACAAGTCCCATTCTTCTTTGTTGTGGACTGCTTTGAATTGAAAGTCATAGCGGGAATCGACCTTTTTGGACTCAATTCCCATCGCCTTCAGCATGTTGCCGAGTTGCTCTTCGTTGATCTGGCCAGGCTTTGCAGCAGCCTTAGGGGCCGATGCGGAAGCGGCTGTTGATTTTGAGCCAGCGGTATCAGCCGCTTGCAGCCACGGCATTCCGAGAAACGCCCAAGCTGCCGCAACAGCGGTGGCAGCTCCGCAAAACATCATCGATCTCGCTGAGAACTTCATAGTTCGACACTCCTTTGTCGCAGGTTGCGTGCAGAATCTGCCGCTTACGGGCGACGCAGGAAGTCATTTCCGGCGTCGAACGTCAAGATGCGGCAAACAGGTGATCCAAACAAATCTGTGACCACGTCTCGAATTGGTCGCGATCTCGCAACAAATCAGTGGGCGTGGCAAAGCCTGTCTGGATTATCGACTGTTCGCGTGGGCGAACTTGGGGCGCGTCGAGATCAAAAATATGAACGATCCCCAAATGAACTTTGCCAACTTCAGTCAAGTCGTCGTTGATCAGCCCAACGCACTCATGGCGATACCCGGACTCCAGGAAGACTTCTTCTTCGATTTCTCGGCGCATTCCTTCGAGGTAGGACGATCCTCCGGCCGCTTCGTCAACGGTCGAAATGTGGCCGCCGATCCCCACCGATCGCTTACCCAACAATCGTGATTCCCCCTGACCTTTGTCGCGGCGATACGAAAAAATCTCGCCATTGCAGCGGAAGATGCAATAAGGAATCAGTTGCTTGAAGCTAGGGTCTTGCTCCATTTCGTTGCGTGGGCGATAGCTTGTGTAAGCAGGATCGAGCAAAGTCTTCAGATACCGATCCGCGTCAGCGCAAAATCCTTGAAAGTGGCCGATCTCATGAAACAGCAGAGTCGGAACGACAAGCACTTGCTCAACAGCAGTCGCGGCAACGGTCATGGAAGAATCCTTTCACACAGATTC
>CAIJTL010001336.1 GCA_903823545.1 uncultured Planctomycetaceae bacterium | reverse complement strand
GATCGCGGAAATTGTGCCGCCCGTGAAATCTCATTCTGGAAACCAACCGTTGTTGGGTGAAAGGACATCCGCAATCGATCCTGCGCAACTGGCCGCAGGGATGAAATCGGATGAGACGGTCGTGGAATGTCCAAGCTGCGAAGCGATCTTGTATGTGCGGTCGTCAGCGATCGGGCGCCCTCGAATGTGTCCTGCTTGTGACTCGCGATTCTTGGTGGAATTGGACCGGCATGGAACAATCAACGCTCGAGTGCTGGCCAATCCACCGAACGGGAACTCCGTGCAGGAAACTGAAGTGGCCGCACCGATGCCGAAGAGTATCGAGATCGAAAAGGGGAACGGCGACACAATTCTCGTGGTCGATGATAGTCCGACGATTCGCCGTATCTCCTCCATGATTTTGAACAAGAACGGCTATCGAGTTCTCACAGCGAACACGGGCGAAGAAGGTTTGGCCGTTGCGCAAAACGATCGGCCACATCTGATTCTGCTCGATATCAACATGCCTGGAATCGGTGGCTACGAGACCTGCAAACGCCTCCGGCTGAATAAGACCACACATCACATTCCAGTCGTGATGCTGTCTGGAAAAGACGGGCTGTTCGATCAAGTCAAAGGCTATCAAGCAGGTTCTTCAAAGTATCTGACGAAGCCTTGTGATGCTCGTGCGATGTTGACCGCTGTCCGACAGCTTTTGTCTCGGACAACGGCAATGACGAGTTCTTAACGTTTCCGGTCATTGCCGTAGCGCTCAACGACGATGGCAGCTTTGGTTTGCTCTCTATTGATTCAGGAGTCTTTCCTATGGCCGGTAATAACATTCTCGTGTGTGACGACAGTGCGGTGGATCGCCAATTGGCGACCGATGCGTTGCTCAGTTCGGGATATCGTGTCTCCCAAGTTGCGGATGGTGAAGAGTGCCTGAAGGCCGTTCATGCCAAACGGCCCGACTTGATTGTGCTCGATGTCATCCTGCCCAAGCAGAATGGCTTTCAGATTTGCCGCGCGCTCAAACAAGATCCGGCGACGAAAGACATTCCGGTGATTCTGCTCAGCAGCAAGAATCAGCCGAGCGACAAGTTCTGGGGCCAGAAACAAGGGGCCGACTTGTACCTCACCAAGCCATTTGAAGATGGCGATTTGGTGAAAGGTGTCGCGTCGTTGGTGTGATGTGTTTGACGCCAAACACACTTGGCGAGCCGGGTAGCGTTAGCCCCCGGACGACGACTCGTTTCGCATTGTCCGGGGGCTGACGCCGCCCGGTTCACTGCTGTCTTTGTTTTGTTGACGAGGTGCTCAACATGTCGGAACTCTTGGTCAGCGACGCTTCGACGATTTCTTCATCAGCAACGCCTCAGACCAATCGGTCAGCGGACGGACTCGAAACGTTGATCGATCAGTTGTCGGCTGCTTTGCAACGTAGTGAGGTCGACGGTGTCTCGAAGAGACAGCAACCGCAAGTGGTGGCTCAAAGTATGGAGTCGTTGTTTGTTTTTGGCTTAGCGGGTGCACGTTACGGCGTGTTGATGTCGCATGTGCTCGAAGTGCAGCGGATGCCAACTTGGACGAAGCTGCCGAACGTCGCAGCGTGGGCACTCGGTGCGGCGAATCTGCGAGGTGACATTGTCTCGGTCATCGACGTGCGAAGGTTTCTCAACCTGCCCGATAACGCGGTGACTGCCGAAAGGATGCAGAAACTGTTGGTGCTCCGGTCGCATCAACAGGACTTGCAAATCGGACTGGCGGTCGACCGAGTCTTCGGGCTGCGACACGTTTCACGCAACGACATCAAATCACCAACCGGTCGCATACACGAAACCGTCGTTACTTACCTCACCGGAACTTGCGAGATCGATTCGCAAATGGTTCTGGTTCTCGATAGCGAACAACTTTTGAAGACGCTCGCGGCGCCGTTCACGGCCGTGTCTTAGTAACCCGAAGCGTCAGCGAGGGCGGACGCTTCG
>CAIJTL010001335.1 GCA_903823545.1 uncultured Planctomycetaceae bacterium | reverse complement strand
TCGACACCGCCCTCAATCCCTTTGGAATGACGACGTCGATAAACCAAACAACGAGGTTCGTCGGTCAGCATTCATCGCCGCGTTTCGTGGACTTCGAGGATCGCTATTCCAAATGATCTAAGGGCTGCGTCGAGCCGCAGCACTCCAGGGCCGACGAAGGGCTGACGCCCAGCGGCGAGAGGCTCGCGGCGGGGGAAGTCAGCGCGATCGCAGTTCGGCGAGACGATGATTGAGTGTCGCGATTTGACGTGGATGGTCGCAGCCGATGTTGCGGCGGGGCTGCTTCGGTCCAGCGGAGTGCCTCGGTCAGCAGACTGGCGGCAACCGGGGTCACGACAACGAACCCCAACGGTCAGATGATGTTCACAACACTGGCCGGATCGTCGATTTCAAGACGACGATCCATCAACCGTCGAAATTATTTGGCCACGCGCGGCTGAAATGGATTTTGGACTTCGATGCCGTGATACAACTGGCCGTTGTTGAGGTCTTCGGAATAGATTCGGACGCAGCCCGCCCGCTCGGCGGCAGAGATGATCAGCGAATCCCAATACGACGTGCCGTACTTCTGCTGAGTGACGATCGCTCGCTGAACGAGAGAGAAATCCAGCGGCATCACTTCCAATGCTCCCAGTTCTGCGATCACTTCGGCAGCTTCTGAAGGCGACATCGGCTGCGGGATTTTTCTCGTCACCACGACGAAGAATTCGCCCAGCACCTGCGCGGAAAGGACTGCCGTCTGAGATTGCGTGGCATTCAACAGCAGCTCTTGAGCTTGGCTCTGCTTGATCGGGTCTCGCGTGTCGTAGACGTAAATGAGAATGTTGGAGTCGAAGAAGACCTTATCGCTCATAAAGGCTCTCCCGCGTCCATTGGCGGTCACCCATGTCGCGACTGAGCTTGGCGAACGTCGCTTGCAGTCGTTGCCCGGCCTGTTCCGTTCGACCCGACGAACGCGCGGCAAGTGATTCCACAAAATGCTGGAGGAGAGTCGTCACTGTCGTGTTTTCCGTCTCAGCAACCGCTTCGGCTTGAGCGAGAACTTGCTCGTCCACTTCCAGTGTCAATTGGCACATCGCAAGGTTCCTGTCGTTCGTCGAATCTGGAGAGTCATTCAAAAACAGAACGCCAAATAACAGTACCGGGACTGCCAGCGACCGACCAGTCTTGTGAAAGTCATCGGCCACATCGCGGGACCGGCCACAACAGGCAAATGTGATTCAGGCGAGCGGGACGGCGTCAGCCCCCCGGTCTCGTGACATCGTGCGTTAGAGTCAGATGGAAGACAACCGGGGGTCTGACGCCCAGCGACTCGACAGCGGCGAGAGGCTCGCGGCGGGGGAAGTCAGCGCGATCGCTGTTTGGCGAGACGATGATTGAGTGCCGCGATTGGTCGCGGACGGTTGAAACCGAGTCGGTTGTTGCGCGGAGTTGTCCGAGGGCGAACGCCCATCGGCTCGCCAAAACAAAATCCGTTGGCGAGCCGGTGGCCGTTAGGCCCCGGACGACTCGGCACCGTCGCAATGGCGTCAATTGTGAGATCGAATCGTCCGAGGGCTAACGCCCATCGGCTCGCCAACGGCAAGAAGACAGAGGGCTGACGCCCAGCGGTTCGACAGCGGCGAGAGGCTCGCGGCGGGGGAAGTCAGCGCGATCGCAGTTCGGCGAGACGATGATTGAG
>CAIJTL010001334.1 GCA_903823545.1 uncultured Planctomycetaceae bacterium | reverse complement strand
GATCTACTGCGGCTCTTCGCGCAGATGCTCAAGCAGTTCAATCAAGATTTGTCTGACCGCTCGACGGCGCTTTCGAGTCAACTTCATGCATTGAGCAGCACATGGCGTGACCAAGAGAATCTGAAATTCACCGAACAGTTCGAGCAGCACTTGCGGTACTTGCAACGCTTCGTTGACGCGAACAACCAACACATACCGTATCTGCTTCGCAAAGCGGAACGAATCGAAGAGTACCTCCAGCAGCGGTAGCGACCGTCGTCGCTGGTCTGAGAGGCCGTGATTTGTGGTCGAGTCGCTCCACGGTTCGACGCCCTACGTGATATGAACGCCAAAGAACAAACAAGGCCGCCGAGTTGCGGAGCAACTCGGCCACAATTGTCACAAGCTCTTACTCCCCCTTCCGCCTTCCATCCTCCCCCGTCGTTGTTGATGTGCGTGCCACATCACCTTCAGCGTGTCTTCGGCCGAATACTTGAACTCGAAACCAAGTTCTTTCGTCAGGCGATCTGGTGTGATCACCCACGGATACCGCACGAAATCGTGTAAGCTAGCGGGAAAGTCGAAGATAGGAAGTCGCATGCCCCACCAGACTGTGGTCGCGAGTTTCGCACACCAAAACGGGATCTTCATGTGTCTCCGCTTGGTCAGCTTCGCAACTTTACTCATCGGCACCCAATCGGGAGGACTAATGTTAAATGGTCCTCGTGCTGAATGTTTCAAGATAGCCCATGTCGCTGCAACGCAGTCGTCTTCATGGACCCACTGCAACGGAGTGTCGACCCCATCAAGCAAAAACATGACCGGCAAGTGCAGTACTAATCGCGTGAGATAGTTGTCAATTGTTGGGCCGACGATGACGGTCGGACGAGTCCACGACACTGCGACGTCAGGTAGCTCTTCCCCCAATTTCTGAACCGCGGCATCGTTCACGAATTTGTCGGACGAATACTGAAAATCATCGCGAGCGCGCAGCGGCCAAGATTCATCCATCGGAATCGGATTGTCGTCCCACGCACCGTAAGCGGTCGCACTGGATGCCATCAGAAAACGCTGAGGCCGAATCGCGCGGACTGCCTCGAAAACATTTCGTGTGCCGTTGACGTTGATGTCGTGCATCAACTTCAAATCACGGATCGGGTTCACCACGAACGCCAAGTGCATAATGGTGTCAGGCTGAAAATTCGCGAGCGTTGTTCGCACGTCGGAGCTACGGATGTCGTGAGAGACGAATTCATGCGGCGCGTATTCTGGCTTCGGTGGAACAACATCAATTCCTAGTATCTTCGATTCGGGCGATTCTTGGCGGATGTGCTCAACGAGTCTGCGACCATAGTGGCCCGAACTGCCGGTGATAGCGATACGTTGCATGGCGTGTTGTTGGCTAAATGGATCGAATCAATGTGGTGAATTTAAAGCGGTCGCTTTGCCCAACGTTTCCCTAAACGCGACATCTTCGCGAGGAGATTACGATAGGGGTAAAAGTCGACTTGGATCGTGTGACGAGAGCTTTTGGTATAACGTTTTTCGACGCTCGCTCGATGTTGCTTGGTCTCCACGATCATGGTCTCGCGATTCGGCAGACCGGCGTTTCCTTTGAGGATATCGGCAACCCAAATGGCCTGAGCCTCTGCCAATGGCATGATTGCTCCCCACGGCTGAACCAAGCCAATGAAGTACAGCCCTGGTTGATCGGGATGAACGACTTGCTGGTACAACAACACTTCGTTGTTCATTGGGTCCAGCACGCTCTTGTCGAGGAACGGAAAAGTGATGTTGTATCCGGTACACCAAACGATGATGTCGATCTTCTCGACAGTGCCATCCACGAATCGCACGGAGCCACCGCAGAGTTCTTGAAGGTTCGGCTTGATCTTCAAGTAACCGTGGCCGATGACATTGAAAATGTCTGCCGAGATCGTGGGATGCTCCTGCAACACGTGATGTTCGGGTTCTGGAATGCCGTACCACGACATACTTCCGCGAGCAATCCACAGCCCAGCGCCGAAGATCGGACGGATGGCCCACCACGGCAGCCACCTCCAAATGAACGGTGGCAGGATCGTGTCCATCGGCCAGCCGAATATGTATTTCGGAATGACGTGTGCCCCTCGACGAACCGACATGAACGCTGCTTCTGCCACGCGCGATGATTCGCACGCGATGTCGCACGAAGAATTGCCAAAGCCGACGACGAGAACTCGCTTGCCGACAAACATGCTCGGCTCGCGGTAATCATGCGAGTGCAATTGCTGCCCGTGAAACTCGCCCGGAAAACTGGGGAGTCGCGGATTCCAGTGATGTCCATTAGCAACTAGCACCGCTCCGTAACGATTCGTGCGTCGCTGGCCGTCTGGCCCGACGACGGTGACGTCCCAATCGCCGTTACCGACCGCCGTGACCTGCTCGACCTTCGTCCGAAATGTGATCGTGTCACGAAATCCGAAATGATCCACGTAGCTTTCAAAATATTGCAGCACTTTTCCGTGATCTGGAAACGGTGGCCAGTCACGAGGGAGCGGGTAGTCGGAATACGCCATCGTGTCGCGTGACGTGTTGATGTGCAGCGACTTATAGGCTGACGACAGGCCATTGTCGTTTTGATAGCGCCACATTCCGCCGATGCCCGAACCCAACTCAAAGCAATCGTACGGAATGCCCCGTTCATGCAGCGTCTTGCAGGCAGCGATTCCCGACGAGCCCGCACCGATGATGCATGCCTTTCGTGCGGAGCCATTCGCACGCACTGAATCATGAGATGGACTAATCTCAGCCATACAGACGCCTCGCCTTCGGTTGATCAAGTGGAACGGCGAGAAATGTAAGACTCTGTGTCATCGCCAACAATCAAGTTGGGAGTTCGTCTAACTGCCCCGAGCAAATCGGTTCACGGATATAACCACAATGTAATTAACACTGCGATTTTTAATGTCCAGATTTGTGCTCTTTGCCTTCTGCTTCGCGAGCCGCAGCAACAGCTTTGCGATGTTGTTGCAGGCCAACCATCAGCAGATCAATGGAGTGTCCCAATTCTCTTAAAACAGTCGGGTGCTGTTTCTTCTCAAATGCGACTTTCGTGGCACGATGCGCCGCTTCGTGCGCCGATTTATCGTAGGTCCAATCGTCGTTTTTCGCCGATTCGATCATGTCACTTTCGAGTTTGCGGAGCATTTCCAGCAACTCAGGAGTCAGCTTTGCAGAAGCTGTGCGATAGGCCTTTGTGAGGACGGTCGATTCGTGCTTTTTTTGCTCTGTTGGTTTCTGTTTGCGACGGTGAGCACGCCACGAAATTCCGATCACGATTGCGGCGAAGACAGACAATGCAGCCAGCGCGCCACCTCGCCACTTCTCTTCGTCTTGGATCATTGCCCAAACGACGCCTAGCGCGAACGTGATTGCGGTCGTCCAGAGGCCACCCAGCCAAACCCAACTGAGAGGGTCTACTTCGACATCGTCGTCATCTGGTGAAATCTCTTCAGGAGTTGGTGTGACTCCTTCTGGAAGCGGTCCGACCTGCGCGATGATGACCGTGATGTTGTCGGTGCCGCCTCGAAGATTGGCCAAGTTAATCAGCAAACGGCAAGCTTCGACGGGGGGCAGATGCTTGGTGATCGCGCCGATTTCGGCGTCTTTGACTAAGCCGGTCAGCCCATCTGAGCAGAGCAAAAACGAGTCACCAGGGCGCGTTGGAAACGGGCCGTCAACTTCTGGTTCCGCGACAGGTTCTGGACCGATCGACCGCGTAATGACATGTTTGACTTCCGGGAGCAGATGGTCATTTGGCTTCAAGCGACCGTGTCGAATGAGCTCCCATTCCAGGCTATGGTCGAACGTCATTTGATCAATTTGATCGCGGCGGACGCGATAGAGTCGACTGTCACCAACATGGCCGATGACTGCACCGTGAGGGCCTAGCGCTAGCGTGACGCAGGTCGTCCCCATCCGGTTGAAATCGATATTTTGAGAGCCCTTTTCATGAACCGCCGAGTTTGCCGCCTGAATGGCAGCCGTCAGCGCTGTGGGAATGTCATCGGTGCGGTTCTTGAAATACGCATGCGGGATCGTATCGACGCAGATTTTGCTGGCCAGCTCTCCGACCGCGTGCCCACCCATACCATCGGCGACAACAAAAAGATGCCCGCGAGCCTGAAATGATTCGGAATCGGGACTGAGGGTTACCACGTGTGAGTCTTGGTTATTACGGCGCCGAAAGCCAATATCACTCTGCGAGGCATATTGGACTTTCTGCTCCCACCGCATGGGGGACTCCTAGTTGAAGAACGACCGAGGTAACGCTTGAGCTCAATCCCAGTACGGCTGAAAATGTACATAACTGCGTTGATAATCTAGGTGATCTTAGTCGTGCGAATTCTTGTAAGTAAAGCGAGGTTACGGCATTAACGGTTGCTGGCCCGTCTTGCCCTCACATGCCAACAGTTCACAAATCGCTGTTGCGGTCAATCAAATTCGTGACCTACAACCCCAGCCCAGTCATGCAGGAATTGTGATTCAACGGTGGCACCCAAAATCAATTTGATGCTCGCTCCGAATCTCCGATCGCACAAAGACAACGGTGGCAAGATGGTCGACGCAGACGTTTGGAAAATCATCGAACAGAGTGCCCATGAAGTGCTGGAGTGGATCGGCTTCGGAACGATCGTCGGCTTAGCAGCGAAGGGGTTGATGCCGGGACGCGATCCCGGAGGACCGATCGTTACTGTGCTGTTGGGAATCGGCGGCTGCGTATTCGGATTCGGGTTGCTCAGCTTCTTTACGACCGAGCAACGGATCAACACGATCAGTCTTGTTGGCTTTGCGGTCGGAACCGGCGGGGCTTTTGTGCTGCTGGCGCTGTATCGATTGCTAGCGGGCAAGTGGCTGAAGGAAGGAGAGGATCGGATTCCGTGGTCCGGTAATCAGGCGGCCCCGCGAATGTGATCCGGAAACGTAACTCGAAGCCAGCCGAGTAGTTTCTCGAACAGGATTCGGCACTCGACCATCTCCAGTTCAATCGCTAGCATCCGCCTCCCACTGGACGTCCCGCCGGTGATTGCTCCGATCGGCTGATTTTGTCGAGCGGCGAGCCTCTTTTCTGGGGTTGTGACGATGTGCAATGCGGTGCTGGTTGGCACCCAACGATCGTCCGACCCGTTTCCCAATCAGGGCCCATATGGACTCCCGACTGATTCGCAATTTTTCGATCATCGCTCACATCGACCACGGCAAAAGCACGTTGGCCGATCAGCTCTTGCTCAAGACGGGGGCGATCACCCAACGCGAGTTTCGCGAACAAATTCTCGACGATCTGGACGTCGAACGAGAACGTGGCATCACGGTCAAAGCGCGCACCGTCGCCATTCACTACAACTACAAGGGTGAGACTTACGAACTCAACCTGATCGACACGCCGGGCCACGTCGACTTCCATTACGAAGTTTCACGGAGCCTCGCTGCCTGCGAAGGCGCTTTGCTGGTGGTCGACGCATTTCAAGGAGTGCAGGCACAAACCGTCGCGAACGCTTACGCGGCGGTGAACGTCAACTTGGAGATCATTCCGGTGATCAACAAGATTGACTTGCCGATCACTCGCATCCCGGAAGTCCTGGAAGAAATCGAAACGGTTATCGGCCTCGACACGACGGACGCCTTGCAAGTGTCTGCTCGACAGGGAATCGGTATTGAAGAGACGTTGATCGCGATCATTGAGCGAATCCCGCCTCCGAAAGGGAAAGTTGATGACCCGCTGCGAGCACTCGTCTTCGATAGCAAGTTCGACATCTATCGCGGAGTCATCACGTATGTCCGAATCATGGACGGCACTGTGCGCAAGGGGCAGAAGATTCTCTTCATGAAGGGACAATCGGCTCACGAAGTCCTGGAGATGGGCCAGTTCTGTCCCGACATGAAGCCGTGCACGGAACTCGGACCTGGCCAAGTAGGCTACATCATCACGGGGATCAAAGACCTCAGCCGAGTTCACATCGGTGATACTGTTGCTGATCCGCTTAACCCGCCCGCTCAACCGCTTGCTGGCTATCAGCAACCGCAGCAGATGGTCTTCTGCGGCATGTACCCGATCGAGGCGACAGACTTTGAACGACTGCGCGATCAACTCACTAAGTTGAGCCTTAACGACGCTAGTTTTTCGTATCAGGCCGAGACGTCCGATGCACTCGGCTTCGGCTTTCGTTGCGGGTTCCTCGGCCTGTTGCACATGGAAATCATCCAGCAGCGACTGGAAAAGGAATCCGGCGTCGACCTGATTCAGACGGCACCGAACGTGACCTACGAATTGGTCAAACGTGGCGGTGAAGTTGTCCGCATCGACAATCCTCAAGACGTCCCCGATGGCGGCAATATCGAAGAATGGCGTGAACCGATCGCAAAGGTGACCATTATCGTTCCGTCGGAGTTCATAGGCCCGATCATGCAACTCTGCGCTGATCGGCGAGGCGTCTACAAGAACACTGAATTCCTCGGCCCGAAGCGTGCCCAGATTATTTGGGAGTTGCCGCTCGGCGAAATCATCTTTGACTTACACGACAAGCTGAAGAGTGCAACTCGCGGTTACGGCACGATGGATTACGAGATCATCGGTTTTCGTGAAGCGGACCTCGTCAAAATGGACATCCTCGTGAAGGGGAATCGAGTCGACGCGCTTTCGACCATCGTACATCGAGCGAACGCCGAACGACGTGGCCGAGCGGTCGTGAAGAAGCTCAAGACCGAAATCCACAAGCACCAATTCGAAGTCGCGCTGCAAGCGGCCATCGGCGGCAAGATCATCGCTCGCGAAACGATCTCGGCCATGAAAAAGGACGTCACTGCAAAATGCTACGGCGGCGACATCAGCCGCAAACGCAAGTTGTGGGACAAGCAAAAAGAGGGCAAGAAGCGACTCAAGCAATTCGGCGAAGTCGAAGTCCCGCAGAAGGCATTCCTCGCTGTCCTCAGTACCGGCGACGACGAATAGCTCGCTGGCGTGGCAAACTTCGCCAGACGGTCTATGCTCATCGCAGACCATGAACTTCGCATTGCTCAATCCGTGGATGCTCGCAGGCTTGGCAGGAATTGCTTTGCCGGTCATCGCGCATTTTCTGAGCAAGAAACGCTACGACCTCGTTCATTGGGGAGCCATGCAGTTCCTCGAATTGGGGCAAGAAACTCGGCGACGAGTTTGGTTGGAAGACCTCTGGCTGTTGTTGTTGCGAATGTTATTTATCGCTTGGATCGCAATTGCACTGGCTCGACCGTGGGTCAGTGCGAAGTGGCTTGGCGATATCGGCCCGCAACCAAATCGCGATTTGGTACTGATCATCGATGGTTCTTACAGCATGGCCTGGGAATCGACTTCGATCACACCGCAACAAGCGGCCGTTCGTTGGGTCGAGAAATTTCTCGGCGAAGTCCGAGCGGGTGACACCGTCGCGGTGATTGAAGCTCGCGAACAAGTTCGCCCACTCATCGAACCCGCGACGCGCGACATGAACCGCGTCCGCGAGTTGCTAAAGAACCTCTCGCCCCCAACGAGTTCGGGTAACTTGCCAGAAGCGTTCGCCTACGCGGTGAAGCTGCTAAGTCGAGGAACTCATTTGCGACGCGAGATCATCCTGCTGACCGACGGCCAGGCGCAGGGCTGGTTTCCCGACGATGCGAACCTGTGGCTGCGAGTCGATGATCTCGCGAAGCAATCGTCGATCTCGCCGAAGTTGTGGGTCGTGAATGTGCTCGATGGTGGCGAGGAAACGAAGCTGCCAACCGAGCGATTGAACTTTCATGTCGAACGATTACTGCCAACTCGCGAATTGACCGTTCCCGGATTCCCTGTGCGGTTTCAAACGAAAGTCCGATACAGCGGCGGTTCATCGAGCGTCACACGGCAGGTTCACTTTGAAGTCGATGGGCAGCGGCTTGCCGATCGAACGATCTCAATCGCGTTGTCTCCTGATGGCGAAGCGAACGTTGAATTTGAGCATCGCTTTGAAGCGGTTGGTTCGCACTTAGTCCGAGTGACGCTCGACGCCGATGATCTCCCGACCGACAACGCGAGCGACGCGGTCGTCATCGTGACCGACGCGCTCCCAGTATTGATTGTTGACGGCGATCCGCGTGCTGAAGCGGTGCAGGACGAAACGTTCTTCCTGCGAGCCGCATTGGCCGCTGGCGGCAATGACACGCCGTGGGTGAAACCGACGATCGTGAAGTGGGCCGATTGGAACCCGAAACCGCCGCCGAAGAAAGTTGATACTGACGAAGATCAGAAGAAGAACGTTGCCAAAAAGAGTGTGGCAAAAGCGGATGCTGAGCCAGCACCGATCACGAAGAACGAACTCGATCAATACTCGGCCGTAATCTTGGCGAACGTCCCATTGCTGAGCGATCAGCAGCTCGCGGCGTTGACGGATTATGTCCAACGTGGCGGAGGATTGGGGCTCGCGTTGGGTGATCGAGTCGATAAAGACCGCTATTCGACGGGGCCGTTCAACGCGGAAAGAGGGCTGCTCAATGTCACGCTTGCTGAGATCGAATCGGAACCGCCAGAACATCGCGATGAGGGTTTGTTCTTATCAAACGCATCACTCGACGCCCCGTGGCTACAGCGTTTCCGTGCCGAGCGAGGTGCTGCACTGACGACCTCTCGCTTCAGTCGTTGGTGGAAGATCGAACTGCCACAACCTCCCAAACCAGATGAAGCCGCTCAACAAGCGGCACCGGCAAACGAAGCGGCGAATCGTCCCGATCCCAACTTGTTGCTTGATCCGGGTACAAAACAGGTTGACCTCGCTGAACGCAAACCAGTAACGGTGCTCGCTCGGTTGCAGACCGGTGCTCCGTATTTGGTCGCGGGACAATTCGGCAAAGGCCAAGTCTTGCTGTTGACCGTTCCGCTGGACGCCGATTGGAGCTCGCTCCCCGCGAAACCGGACTTTGTTCCCTTCGTGCATGAAATCATTTTTCAATTGGCCGCTCGTCGCGGCGACCGCAACGTGAAGGTCGGCGAGGCACTCGTTTGCCCGATCGCTGAAATTGCGAAAGGTGCGAATGCCAAGTCCGATGAATTTGTCTTTGAAAGCCCAGACGCAAAACCACATCAGCCGAAGCTGAGCGGCGACGAGACGATGCCTCTGGTTGTGCTCGATGACACCATCCTGCCGGGGGTTTACATCCTTCGTCGCAAAGATCCTGCTGACGACGCGTTGCTCACGGGAAAGGGTGATGCGATCAAGAACGGTGCCGAACCGATCAAAGTCGCAAAGCCATTTGCACTGGGGCCGGGGCGCGAGCTGTTTGCAGTGAATGCAGATCGAGCCGAATCAAACCTCACTCCGCTGTCTGACGAACAAATTACAACGCTGACTGCCGAAGAACGGATGCGATTCATTCACACGGCCAGAGAAATTCAGCTCGCCGCATCGAACGAACTCCCGCGACATGAACTCTGGCAACTTCTTCTGCTTGCGTTCATGGGCCTGTTGATTTTTGAAGTGTTGATGACGCGCCGATTGGTCAAAGGGGGACACGTCGATACGGATTCGGAGTCGTGATCAGGAATGCTACGCCCCACCCAATTCAAAATCCTGAGCTGGTTGATAGCCTCATTACGTGCCGCAGCATGGGCTCCAATTGCCAGCGTCGCGATCTGATAAGGCAACGCCTAATAAACGATGACACTTGCAGTGCCCCAATACCAGGAAGAGCGGGTTGTTTCATCGAGTATCGGCTTTCGCTCCGAGGTTGCGATGAAATCGTGGGATAGGCTTCCAGCCTTTCAATTTTTGAGGCGAATCCGACAGGCTAGAAGCCTATCCCACGAAAAGATCAAAGCCTCTCCGCGAGGAGCATGTACTTCTTGTTCTGCTTTGAGTAAGGAAATCAGTCTGTTTGAGGCGTTTCAATGCGCGTGCGTTCGCGGACTGAAAGCCGACATTCGCTCATTTGTTACGGTGTGCTCTTCGCTGTTTTCGGAATGTCACCGACGTGTCTCAGGTTTTCGATCGTGTAGCCGCCGGGTGTCAGTGGGTAGAGGCTCGATGTTGGGACTGGCTGCGTGGGTTGGAAGTGATTGGACCATTGCAGTCGGATGCCGCCGGTGGGTGTGGCGTCGGTGTAGTTGAGTTGCAGTGAACTCTGTTGTCGCAGGAGCTTGATGGGCTTGCTGGTGAGTTCCTCGCGAGTGGCTCGCGGCTCGGTCTGAGTGAGGACCTCGGAGCGATTGAGCCAGAGCGTCACCTTGCCGTCGGCTTGCGCGGTGAAGGTGTGAGGCAATCCGGCGTCGTCGCAGTCGAGGCCGTCAACGACGAACTTGTCGACATCGACCCACGAATCGCTCGATGCCTTGTTGCGAGGTTTGCCGTGCCAGCCGACGACGGTCACGGTCACCTCATGGTCGCCATCGGAGAGATTGTCTTTCGCGAAGAGCGTGGCATCGCGTTTTACTTCGGGGCTGTAGCCGTCGAACTGCGGTTGCGGCTGACCATCGAGAGCAATGTCGGCAAAGCCATAGTTCGCGCCGGTCTTGCCCACGACTCGGATCGACGTGCCTCGAAAGCGAAATGAGACGCTCGCGTTGTTGTCGCGAGAACCTCGGCAAGCACCGTCGAAGCATTCCTTGTCGCCACGCACAGACCACGGGCCGACATAGGCCGGGCCGTACGTCGGCAGCAACGTGCCGGTCCAACGCAGGCCGCCGGGAGCGAGTTTTGTCGGGCTCCATGTTCGGTCGATCTGACGATCGAGAGCGACCTCGCGCGGTATCGTCATCGCAGCGTCTTCAAACGTGGTGACGGTCAAACCTTGCCCTGTATGCGGTGCAGCCGGCGCGGTGAGTTGCACTCG
>CAIJTL010001333.1 GCA_903823545.1 uncultured Planctomycetaceae bacterium | reverse complement strand
GCCATATGGTCGATCTTCCTGAGGTCGCTTATGGAGTGAAATTGGACGAAGTTCAAGCATCGGAACTTGGTGCTGGCGACCATCCTGAAAGTTTAGATCTGCTTAAGAAGCTGAAGCCCGCTCGTAACGGACTGACGAAGTTCAGCCACCACGTTAAAACCGCTGAAGGAACGGAGAATCTTCCGGTCGCAACGTTTCGAGGGACCGTTTCTTCCCGTCCAGGTCCGGACGATGAGCCCGACGAAGCGGAATATGGATACGACCTCTGGGAGACATTGGACTTGGGCGGAAAGGTTCTTTTTCCCGGAGCCCGTATGTTGGTTCCTGCCGCTCGTTTGGTTTCCGAAAAACCAGCTCGTGGCGGTCGATTTACGGAATGGCTTGTGGCAGATCTCATGAAGTTGAGCCCGGACAACAATCGTTTTCTGTCTATGCAAATGTCGCCTCCTCCTCTGTATCTCGAAGGGTTGAAGGTTCAAACGTCTTGGATGCATTCATTCTTGAAGAACCCGTATCAGATTCGTCACACGACTGTGATGCGGATGCCCCGATTCAACATGAGCGATGCGGAGGCACAAGTTCTTGCGAATTACTTTGCCGCCAACGACGGAGCGTCATTCCCGTATCAAGAAATTGAAGAACGGCAGTCGGCTTATCTTTCGGCCAAAGACAAAGCATTCGGTAAAGATCCTGACGGCTACTTGCAGGAGTCTTGGCGTGTTGTTGGAGCGCCGATTTGTAGCAAATGCCACGCAGTTGGTGGCCGCGAATACAAGTCGACTGATCCCAAGAAGGATATTCGTGGCCCAAATTTGGATCGCGTTTCAAATCGCCTGCGTCCTGATTGGTTGATGTTGTGGTTGTACAAACCAAGCTTCATCACACCTTACACTTCAATGCCGGTCAATTATCCGCCAAACCAAAAGCAGTTCCCGGAACTCTTCGGGGGTGACGGAAAGACTCAAACAATCGCGATCCGCGATGCGTTGTTGAACTACCACCGTTTGATGGAAACCGAAGGGCGATTGCCCGCTCTGCCTGCTGGAGCATTAGCTCCCGCGGCTGACGTGAAGCCTACTGAAACGGATAAGAAATAGTTGAGTGAAGACATGAAAATGAACGTCTCCATAAAATCGTTGTTCGCACTGGCTGGCTGGGCTGTCGTATCAGTCTCAGTGACGGGCTGTGGCAAACTGGAGTCGGGCGCACATGCAGAGCCGACCGTTCGTCTGAGGTCTGCTGAAGCTGTTGTGGCAGCAATTCCCGGAGCAAGCGGTGACAAAGTCGAAGTACCGAACACGGGGGATAAGGGTGGCCCCGGTTCATTCCTCGGTCGAGTGACGCTGAAAGGTAATAAGCCAAATCAAACAGTGATTTTTGAGAAGGGTAAATCGAACAAAGATGGTTCTGTTTGCGCCGCAGACGGTGCCATTCTGAGCGAAGAATTGGTCGTTGGAGATGATGGTGGAGTCGCCAATGTGTTTGTGTTTCTTGACAAGGCGCCGGCTGGCTTTAAGGCCGAAAAGGCTGACAGCAACCTAACCTTCGATCAAAAAGGTTGCGTCTTCACGACACACGCGATGATTTGCCAAGTTGGACAAAAAATAAAAGTGCTCAGTGATGACGACATCGCTCATAACACACATACTTTTCCAGGCCGTAATGACCCTTTCAACTCAACGATTAAGCCCAAAGATCGTGACGGTCTTGATCTCGTCTATAAGAAGGCCGAGAAGAATCCGTTTCCTGTCAAGTGTGACTTGCACTCGTGGATGATCGCTTATCACTTGCCTTTGGACCATCCGTTTGGAGCAGTGTCAGGCAAAGACGGGAAATTTGAAATTAGGGATCTCCCTGCTGGAACTCACGAGTTCCGCGTGTGGCATGAGCGTGCTGAAGGTGGCAAAGGTGGTTTCCTCGAACGCAAGCTCAAGGTAACGATCAAGGGGGGCGAGCAGCCTCCAATGGAAATCGCCGTTGATGCTGCAAAGTTTGGTCTGTAGTCGAACAGCCCAGTGAGTCAAACGACTTGATCTGTGGCGGAGGATGTTCCTGTGAGCGTGCGTTGGCAAACTATAGTCGCCTTGATGCTGGCCAGTCTGTTGGCAGGCTGTGGAGGCGATACGTCTAAAGCCCGCTTTGCCGAAAACTCGGCCCTTGCAAAGCAGCTACTTCCGAAAGCTCGGAAGGCCGTGCAGAAGACCCTAGACGACCACTTCGGTTCTCCGTTGGATAGTGTCGCCTGGCTCAAGTTGCCGGTGAACTACGGCAAAGCAGAAGGGACAGTGAAGACCGTCGATGGCCAGAAGCTATCGGTGGAGTTCAATGCAGAAGCCTCAGATCTCGAAAGCTTGACGTCGCCGGAGTTAACTCGCGCGGGTTTACTTTTCACTTCAGGTTCAAACGCTGGAAAACAAGTTTTGCTAGCGAAGTTTGACTCGAAGAACAGTACCTTTGAGACGTTGCCTGGATTGGAATCAGCTCCCTCATCCGGGGATCAATTTGTCGCTGCCGGACATTTTTTACGGCATGGTCGCAAACTTTACGCTCGACATTGTCAACATTGTCACGGCGTTAGTGGTGATGGTGATGGTACAACAGCGAAATATCTCAATCCACGACCGCGAGACTATCGGCTTGGCGTATTCAAGTTTACCTCGACCGCCTCATTTCCAGCTCCGATCAAAGCAACTCGTGATGACCTGAAGCGAGTGATCGCTCTTGGTATTCCCGGCACTTACATGCCTTCGTTTGTTCCTATGCTCAAGGAAAATGAACTCACTGCGGTCATTGAGTATGTTCGATGGTTGGCAATGCGTGGTGAAATTGAAAAGGGGCTTGTGACCGAACTGAAGGGTGAGTACTCGAAAGATCGTTCAAAGGACGACGGAATCGATAAGTCTCTGGAAACTTACCTAAGCGAAACCTATCCCAACTTCGTGAATGAGATCGCTGGCGAAGTAGGCGAGAAGTGGTCCGGTGCTGAAGAAGAAGGAACGCCAATTATTCCGAAAAAGCCACGTCCCCAGGACACAGCGGAATCACGGCATCGTGGCAAAGAATTGTTCCTCGGCAACAAAGCGAAGTGCGTGAATTGCCATGGTCCAACCGGTCGAGGCAATGGCCCGATGACCGAGGACTTCCAGAAGAATCCTGATACGAACGAGACCTATGCCGAACGTGGCCTATATGACACTTGGGGCCAGCCGATTAAGCCACGCGATTTAACTCGTGGTATCTATCGGGGTGGCCGCCGTCCGATCGATATTTATCGCCGCATTTACGCGGGGATCAAAGGGACCCCAATGCCTGGAAACTCTCAGGCATTGTCGGAAGACGAAATTTGGGATTTGGTCAATTACGCGCTGTCGGTTCCGTATGACTCACAGGCTCCGAAATCGCCGAAGCCGCATAGCGTGGCCGAGCATTCAATGGATCACGGACACGCGAATTAGTTTGCAGAGCGGTTGTTGGTTTTAACCGTCAGGCTGGCCTGACAACCGGCTTACTGGAGTAGCCATCGTGCGTAAGTTTTGGTGTTTGTTTTTCATGTTCTGGCCGATCGCGGCAATCGTCTATTCAGCGATGTCTCCGGCCTACGGCTGGTGGTTTCCTGGGGCATCTGTGACCGAGCTGGGGCAGCGGATTGACAATTTGTTTTATCTGATTTTGATCATCATTACGGTGGTCTTTATTGGGACTCAAGTTGCTTTGGGATATGCCCTTTGGAAGGCTGCTCATAACAAAGATGAAAAATCGCACTTCAGTCATGGTAGTCATAACCTCGAAGTAATTTGGAGCGTCGCTCCGGCAGTGATTTTGTTGTTCTTGGCCCTTTACCAAATGGACGTATGGCGCGACTTCCGAGTCAAAGCATACTTTCCAGAAGGGACGATCGAGTCTCCAATAGCAGAAGTGACTGCAAGGCAGTTTGAGTGGCGAATTCGATATCCTGCTCCTGGCAAGAAGCTGCAATTGAAGCCTCAGCCTGACGACCTGTATGCGGTGAATGACCTTCATGCACCAATTGGTCGGGCGGTGATGATTCAGCTACGAAGTGAAGACGTACAACACGCGTTTTTCCTGCCTCATTTGCGAATCAAGCAAGACGCGATCCCTGGCCAAGTCATCCCGATTTGGTTCAAAGCGGAGAAAAAGGGCCTGTTTGAATTGCTCTGCGCCGAGCTCTGCGGCTGGGGTCATTACAAGATGCGAGCTCAACTGACGGCCGAACGCGAGGTCGATTTCCAAGATTACTTGAAGAAGTTGCAGGCCGATCAAAACTACGATGGCTTCCCCGCGTCTGACAGCGTGGCGAAGAAAGAGGAATAATCATGAGTACTGCGGAAGTCGCCTTGGGTCATGATCACGATCAGACCCACGCTCCCGACACCCACGGACACGGTCACCACGAATTGTCGTTCATCCAAAAGTATGTCTTCTCTGAAGACCACAAGATGATCGGCTTACAGTTCCTGTTTACCACGCTGATCATGTTGTTCCTCGGTGGTGGCTTGGCATTGGGTGTTCGTTGGCAGGTCGCGTTCCCATGGACCGATCTCCCGATCTTGGGCCGAATCCTGTTTGGTGATGCAGGCGGGCAAATGTCGCCTGAGTTCTACACCATGCTTTTCACAATGCATGCCACGGTAATGATCTTCTTGGTCATCATTCCGATTTTGGCAGGTGCCTTCGGTAACTTCTTGATCCCACTGATGGTTGGAGCGGGTGACATGGCGTTCCCGGTGCTCAACATGTTGAGCTACTGGTTCATGTGGCCGGCGATTTTGTTCTTTGGAATGAGCTTTTATTACGGTGGTGCAGCAGCAGGCTGGACTTCTTATCCGCTGTTGTCTGATTTGAGGCAATCAGCTCCGTATTCGGGCTCGGCACAAACTTACTGGCTACTTGCAGTGACGTTCGTCGGTGTCTCGTCGATGATGGGTTCGGTTAACTACATGACCACGATCATCAACATGCGAGCTCCGGGCATGACGCTCTTCCGCATGCCATTGACGATCTGGGCCATGTTTATCACGGCTATTCTTCAAGCGTTTGCTCTGCCCGTTTTAACAGCAGCAGGCTTCATGTTGGTATTTGATCGGTTGGATTTCGGCGGTTTTTTTGAAGGGATTCATTCGACCTTCTTCGTGCCTGCGGGTTTGGTAGTTAACAACGCCGAACCAACTGTGGGCGGTGGTCAGCCACTGTTGTGGCAACACCTCTTCTGGTTCTACTCACACCCCGCCGTATACATCATGTTGCTCCCAGCAATGGGCATGGTGTCTGACATTCTTGCGTGTATGTGTCGCAAGCCTATCTTTGGCTACAAGCCAATGGTTTATTCAATGTCAGCAATCGCTGGCTTGGGCTTCATCGTGTGGGGACACCACATGTTTACCTCGGGCATGAACCCTGCCCTAGGCATGACGTTCATGGTCTCGACAATGATG
>CAIJTL010001332.1 GCA_903823545.1 uncultured Planctomycetaceae bacterium | reverse complement strand
TTCATCTCGGTATGTTGCCTGACGCCAGTAGTAGATCGACAGGCATTTTGTCGTGAGTGTGAACCCCTCTTCGCGTTTCCAAAAATCGGTGAAACGACCTCCTCCAACGTAAAACGTCCAGCTTCCTTCATATCCGGTGACTTCCGCAGAATCTCGGTCGGGGTTGCGAAACCACGTTCGATCGCCGGGGACGAAGTATTTCAAGGGGAGCGGCTTATCGACGGATCCAATGACACGGAGAAATGTTCGCTCGAATTCACCTCCCTTGAGTGCTCTCGATTCCGCCTGCCGCTGGAGCTTCTCAAAAAGTTCGGAATGATTTGTCTCGGTTTCCTTGGCTAGACTCAGCAGGACGACATGTTCAACGGCACGACGGCACGAAAACGTATACTTTTTTCCGGACACTTCTGGCTGTGTTGCCGCCTTCAATGCTTCCACCAACGGCTGCCCGGGGAGTAATACAAAGCCCCGATCTTCATCGTATTTCCAATACTGCTCTGGGCGCTCTGCTTCGTAGGCTTGAAAGACAAGCCGCGTCTTCCTCGCAGCTTCGACAATATTCATTCTGACACGGACGGCTGCTGCGAATTCGTCGTAGCTGGGAAACTGAAACGTGTCTGGGCACAGCAACATTGCGAGAACAATCTCCCTTTCAAGATCCTGCCGGCACCCTTGCGTATCCAGATTAAACTTTTCGCAGAGTTGTGTTGTGTCTCCCTGCGGGGCGATCTCTTCAGCCTCACTCGGACGAATGTTGAAACTAACACTCGATGCGCCATCGTGTTGAAGGCTGGTTACGACCACGAACCGAGCGAGATCGAGCTCGCTGATGTGAGCCCCAAAACGCTGTTTTGCTTGCTCAACGACGAGGTCGTTTGAGCCGCAAATCTGAATTCCGCCTGCCAAACAACCAGGAGCGCTCGCCGCATCATTCATCAAGCCGAGTCCTTTTCCAGAATCCAAATCGCAAACGACGTATCGGAGCCTTTTTATGTCTCGGTCAGCAACTTGCCAATGCAGGCGGTCAATGAATGCGGATTTCAGCTCAATTTCGCGCCGGCGCGCCATGTAAATCGATCAGGTTTGCCTTCAGCTTTATCTTCGCCGCCCAACGAACGCTTGGAGCCTCCACCGCTATATACAAAATGTGCCCAGCGAGGACGCTCGAAACCACCGAAAACGACAAAATGCCACATGCTTGTGCGGCTGACGGGGTGTTTTCAAACAGCTTCCAGCCACCGTGAATTAGCAGGTGGCTGATCGAGTAATGAATCAAATAGAGGCTGTATGAAATTCGGCCGAGATACTGGAGCCACCTCCAATTGAGCCACACATTCAGCCGATCCATTCGACCGGCGATGAAAATGAGAATTGCGGTTCCAACGGCGATCGCGTTGGCGATTTCCCATTCCACAAACAATTGCCCGATTACAACTCCAATTGTGATGCAAAAGACCCAGACAGAAATCGTTCGATCCAGCGTCCACCAAGTCGCCATGCCGAGAAAGAAAAACCATAAGAAGTGCGTCACCCAAGGGGTGGTGGTATCGAGCCGATGCCAGTGGAAAAACGAGTACAGCGACAATGGAGCGAAAGTGAGCAACAGGCCGACTGCCGAAGTCTTTGCTTCGCCGGTTCGGGATTTCGAGGTTAGGCGCTGAGCGGCCCCCCAACCGAAAACGGCTACGACGTAGAACTGCATCTCAATGCAGACCGTCCACATCCCCGCTGACAACGATTCGTAACCGAACGCGTCTTGTGAGAACATCAGATGAGCCAGCAGCCGCAATGCCGAGACGCGATCATCAAACGGCGACGGCAACTCCAGAAACCGAGCACAAAGGGCGTCCGTGGCAATCGCAATCGCAATCGCCACCCAATAGGCGGGGACTAACCTCACGATTCGGCGAACTACAAATGAAGCAATCTCACGTGGAGTCACCCAAAGATTCCGCAGCGTGTAAGCAATCACAAAACCGCTGATGACCAGCAGAATCTGAACTCCACCGCGCAAACGCAGAAAGACTGCGTCAAAGATCGCCGGAGCGGATTCGAGTGCGGGCCAAGGATATGGTTCGTACCACCAAATATGAAAGACGACGATGGCCAACGCGGCAAAACCACGGAGGCCATCGACAAATACAAACCGCGAAGTAGCCGGAATTGAACCGCTCGGCAAGCTGGCCTGTATTGGGGGTGTGTCGCTGTTGAGGTCCGTCTCACGTTCGCCGTGATTGGCCATTATTCGTTCTTTCCGCACGATTCGCTGATTGCGAAAAGATTACTCCGGCGCTGCGGTCAGTTCTTTTCGGAAGTCCGCTGCTGGAAGATCTTGACCAGTTGCGGATTTAAATTGCGTCGCGAGTTGCTCCGCATAGACATCGACGGGTGCAACGGTCTTTGCGCCTCGTTCACGAGCTTCCTTCATGACCGGGCTTTCGGCAGGCATTGTCGTAACGTCGAGCGCCATCATGCTGGCTCGCAAATATCCCGGATTGAACTCATCCTTTTTGCCACCAAGTTGCATAGCCGGGTCAGCAAAGATCACGACGTCAGCTAAGGTGTTGTAAAGGTTTTGGTAAGGCACGAATCGCACATTCATTTGAATGGCGAGTTCCTGCGCCTCTTTGTCGTTTGAGCTGGAAACACTGACCAGTCCCTTGCGTTTGGCAATCCCATAAATCATCGACTTCGCCAAACCGCCGCTACCGATGACCATGACGTTACGGCGATCGAGAGGTCGAGCATCACCGCTCCCTTTTCCGAGTGTTGCCTCCAAGGCTTTGACCGCACTTCGCCAAATGCTGTTGTAGGCAGTCCAGACGTCGTTCTGTTTCAGCATCAAGTCACCGTGCTGTGACATCTGTGTCACCTCTTCCATCTTCTCAGCCAACGGCAACATCTCTTGAGCGGTCTTGCCTGCGGCGAAGAGCACGTTGACTTTGAGCGCATCGAGCATCTGCTTGAACTTGTCGAATTTCTCTGTGGCGACTGGAAGACAGCGCATATTGAGGCTTGCCTTGTTGAACATCTTGTTCATCGTCCGCACGGTCGCTTCTTCCGCATCGCCAAGTCCCGAAACGGCAAGAAACTTGGTCTGCGTGTCGATGTTTCGCCAGCCGTAAGTTTCATCGAGTTCAAAGACGGTCGCCTGTCCTTCAAACGATTCCATGCCTTTTTCGAGTGCGGCGTAAATCCACGGCGAGCCGTATTTCCGGCCCAATAACGAAAACGTCAATCCCGCTCGACCAAGTCCCAGGCCAACGACCGGAATCTCTCGCTTCTTTGAAACTGCCGACAACAGTGGCCACGCGGCCTCAAGTGTCGGCGTTGGCCAAGTGAATTTGACGACGTCGGCGTTCACCTTTTTGGCCTGCTCAAAGATTGCATCAATGTTGCTCGAAAGCGGTCGGTCCAAGCTGGTGTAGCTGATGACTCGCTTCGTCTTCCCGAATCGAGGAATCGACTTCGCGGTTTCGAGATCCAACTCAATGTAAGCCGGTCCCGCGACGATCGCTTGTCGCAGCAAAACAATCCGCTCGGCCTCTGTTCCCTCCCAGGCCCCTCCCTGCTCCTTGCTACGACACGAGACCAAGATTGGCTTCGGAATGTCTTCCATCAGTTCGGCAACGTTTGGCTCTTTTAGGAGATTATCGAGTCCCAATTCCACGATGTCACAACGATTGGCAGCATTCAACAAATCGACTTTCGCCAATGTCCGCGATTCAGGTGAAACAGAAATACAAATCATGGTGTAATTCGCCTCGGTCAGAGCGTTGCTAATTGAGGAAGCGGTGCGAGGAGAGAGTCGAAAACAGTTCGATGGTTTCGCAAGCCCTCTCAAGATCAGAACGAAATTCGTCAACTTCTGCCAGCGTGTCGAAGTCCTCTGAGGCCATTTTAGAGACTGTTTCGCGGCGAAGCCGTCGATCGAAGCCTGTATTGCTAGCAAACACTTGCTCGGTTTGATATTCCCCAAATGACGTTACTTGCATCGACTTCAGTCACCGTATTTTTGACCGTCTGGAATCCACAACATGCACGCCGCGATCGAACAGGCCATCGTGCCGCTGCTCGAAAGACAAGACGTCCCAGAATCGGCTTGCCGAGCAGCAGTTGCCGCGATTATGGATGGACAATGCGACGAAGTTTCGATTGCTGCGTTCCTGACGGCTCTGCGGGTCAAAGGCGAATCCGTGGACGAGATTGTCGGAGCTGCTCGTGCGATGAGTGAGCGCGCAGAGAAAGTTCCTACCCAGCGTCGCGGGCTTCTTGACACGTGCGGAACCGGCGGCGATGAGCTGCGTACCTTGAATATCAGCACGGCGACGGCAATCGTGGCTGCAGCTTGTGGAGTTCCAGTCGCGAAACACGGAAACCGAAGTGTCTCAAGTAGCTCTGGTTCCGCCGATGTTTTGGAAGCTCTCGGAGTAAACACGCAGTTGACTCCGGCTCAGGTCGGGAAATGTATCGACGAAGTTGGAATCGGGTTTTGCTTCGCGCCAGTCTTTCATGGTGCTATGCGACATGCCGTCCCTGTTCGCAAAGCCCTGCGTTTTCGGACACTGTTTAACTTGCTTGGTCCACTGACAAATCCTGCTCAGGCAGAGTTTCAACTGCTTGGCGCGTCACGTATCGCAACAGCGGAAAAGCTGGCTCGCGCTTCGGCAAAGCTCGGACGAACTCGAGTGCTTGTCGTTTGTGGAAATGACCAGCTCGACGAAGTTAGCTTGTGGGGCGAGACTGTGGTCTTTGAAGTGATTGGTGAAAACGTCAATCGCCTAATCTGGAATGCGGCCGATTTCGGCTTATCAGAATGTCACGTCGACCAGTTGCGTGTCTCGTCATCTAAGGAGAGCGCTTCGCGATTGACTGCCGTGTTCAATGGGAGTCCCGGACCAGCTCACGACATCATCGTCGCGAATGCGGCGGCGGCGTTAATCGCTATTGGAGCTGAAACCGCTCCGAGACAAGCGGCGGTTCGTGCGAATCTTGCGATTACCGACGGCAAAGCAGCCGAGTTGCTAACCAAGTTTATAAAGCTAACTCACACATTCTCGGCGAACGCATCGTGAGACTTAGCGCGATGGCTTGAGTTGCCGACAGTCAGTCCTAATAATCACAGCCCGTTGTCGACGATCGGCAAGTGTTTTTGAGTCTATAGTTCCTCCAACATGGAGGCGTTGCGGAACAAGTTATGGTTGCTTGGTTTCGAAATGTGTGGTTCGCCGTTTCGACCGTCCTGCAAGGGATGATCGTGACGATGTGGACGATGTTCAAAACGTATCCTCGGCGAACCTTTACGGAAGTGTTCGAGTACCCTGAGGCTCCGGTCCCGGTGAAAGCTCGTTATCGCGGGTTTCATCGATTTGACCTGACGACCTGCATCGGCTGCGAGAAGTGCGCTGTCGCTTGTCCGGTAGACTGCATTTACATCGAGAAGGTAAAGAGCCCGGTCGGCAAGGGCTTTCGCATCGATGGCTTCGCCGTCGACTATACGAAGTGCATGTTCTGTGCTCTGTGCGTCGAGCCGTGCCCCGTCGATTGCATCTTCATGGGATCGAATTTCGACCTGAGTTGCTATAGCCGTGATGGTTGCATTGTCGATTACGCGAAGCTGCCGTTGCCCGTGGCGTGGGGCCAAGCAACGATTAACCCGACGGCTGTCGCAGAATCGAAAGTTCTGTACGAGCCAGTTTGGGTCAAAGGTGAACCGAGTCCCTTCGGCTTTGAAGCCAGCGAGCACTAAGCGATGAAAGCGGCTACCGCCGAACGGCAGTACGAAAAGCGATTCTTCTCCGTCGCCGAAGCAAATCAGCGTTTACCGCTGGTGCGTGCGATCGTTGACGACATCGTGACTCTGTTTGCCGATGTCCAGGAACGCCGCGAGCGGCTTACAATGCTCATGCACCAGGATGGGACTGGCACAAAGAGGCAAGCGTCTCCATACACCGAAGAGCTCGAACAAATGGATGCCGAGATTCGAGAGGACATTGAGCGGCTCAACGGTTTTGCTCACGAATTAGCTGAGCTTGGTGTAGAGCTCAAAGATCCCAATATTGGGCTCTGCGATTTCCCGACGATTGTTGATGACCGTGAAGCCTGCCTTTGCTGGAAGCTCGGGGAAGCTTCTGTAGATTTTTGGCACGATCTTAAATCCGGATTTTCTGGGCGGCAGTCGGTTGCTGATTTGCCGTTACACTCTCGATTTGCTTCCACCAACACTTCTCAAAATTAGCCAACAGAGAAATTGATAAATCATGACGGATCTTGTGGGACATATCGTGCTATTCATCGTGGCCGGGATTGGCATCGTCCTCGCTCCATTGGTGATTGGCCGTTTCGTTCGACCAAGTTTGCCGACTCCTGAAAAGGACGCGATTTACGAATGCGGCGAGCCGACAATTGGCTCCAGCTACATTCAGTTTGACCTTCGTTACTACGCTGTCGCATTGCTCTTCATTGTTTTCGACGTTGAAGTCGCTTTCTTTTTCCCGTGGGCTTCGGTCTACGGAGGTGCGATGCAACTTGCCGACAATCGTCTTTCCAGCGAGGCTCGAACTCATATTTCGGAAAAGCTACTGAATGTCGCCCCTGGAACGCTTGATGCTTCGCAGGCGATCTCTGCTGAAACGGCCCTACAACTTGGCATGGCCAGTATGATCGACATCACGGTGTTCTTCGGTGTTCTCATGGTTGGTTTTGCCTATGTTTGGAAGCGTGGGGACTTGGACTGGGTTCGAGCCTACCAAAAGCCCGCACCTGTTGAGCAACAAGCCTGAGCAAATTTGAAATCATCGATTGGAGCCGCCAATAAATTCGGCGGCATTTGGAATTTGATTACGGACATAGATTTGCTCCGTCATATGAGTTGAAAACATGACCGCTGAAGACCTTCACAAGTTGCTCGTTGGACAGTTTGGCGAGAGCAAGATCATCGGCTCTAACTTCACGGCCAAAGATCCTTGGATCGAAGTTGCCGTGGACTCAATTGTCGATGTCTCGAGGTTCCTGAAACACGACGAACGGACTCAGTTCGATCATCTGAATGACCTTTGCGGAGTCGATTACTTTGAGCCCGATCCGAAGAAAGCCGCGAAGTTCAATCACCAACCGCATGTTGCAGTCGTCTACCATCTGACGAGTTACTCGCTGCGACACCGCATTACGGTGAAGGTGAAGGTTGCTCGTTGGAAAGACGACGCAACGAAAGCTCTGCCCGATGTCCCATCCGTGGCAAGCGTGTGGGCTATTGCTGATTGGCATGAACGCGAGTGCTATGACTTGGTTGGAGTCAACTTTGTTGATCACCCCAATCTGCGACGCATTCTGTGTCCCGAAGATTGGGAAGGCCACGGCCTTCGCAAAGACTACGAGCAACCATTGGAATACCACGGCGTCCGCGGTCGGTAGTTCAGAGGGTTGTTGGGCCGTTCCCATTGAATGAAAGTAATTCGGACTGGCGAGAGAGCCATTCCTACGAGGTTTCCATGAGTCTGACTC
>CAIJTL010001331.1 GCA_903823545.1 uncultured Planctomycetaceae bacterium | reverse complement strand
GGAATGCTGGTCGCCATACCGACGGCGATGCCGTTTGAGCCGTTGACCAAGAGATTTGGGAACCGCGACGGCAACACGACCGGCTCCGTCCGTTGCTGGTCGTAGGTCGCGACGAACTCGACAGTGTCGCGGTCGAGGTCTTGCAGCATGTCAGACGCCGCTTGCGACAGCCGAGCTTCCGTGTATCGCATCGCAGCGGGAGGCAGTCCTGCCAAAGAGCCGAAGTTTCCTTGCGTGCTGATCAGCGTCTCACGCATCGCCCAAGTTTGAGCCATTCGGACGAGAGTCGGATAAATCGCACCGTCGCCGTGAGGGTGGTAGTTACCCATCGTCTCACCGACGATCTTCGAGCATTTCGTTCGAGACGATGACGGTCCCAAATTAAGATCACGCATCGCGACCAAAATCCGCCGTTGCGAAGGCTTCAAACCGTCGCGCACATCTGGAAGCGCTCGGCTGATGATGACGCTCATCGCGTAGGTTAGGTAACTGGTCCGAATTTCGTCTTCGATCGCCAATGCGACGACATTTCCTGACGAGACCAAACCTGTTTCTGTGGGGACTGGCTCAAGCTCTTCGTGACCGTCGGACAACTCCGTGACTCCTGGCAGAAGACTGCAATTTTCACTTCCCGACCGGGCCCTCGTGGCCACTGCAAACCGTCGGCAAGAGCCCCCTTATCGGGGCTGCGTCCAAGGTGCGGAAAGGTAGTCGAAACTGCCCGAGCAAACAACGAACGGCGAGCCCAAAAGAAATGGCATTACGCTCAGAATTTATTGGGTTTTGGAGACCTTTTCGGTCTCTGAACACAGACCGCAGGATGAAAGCGGAGACCAAAGCCAAATTTAGGAGCCGTCAATCGATTCCGACGGCTCTTGGTTCGCCTACATCGTTCCCACTGGGAGTGCCACGTTGCGAGGCAACATGCGAGAGCTGCCGTGATCACGCAAGGCTCCGTCGAGCGCCTGGCGGAGCGATTCCCCAAGACCACGTTCGCGAATCGAGCGAATGCGGATCTTCGCTCGCTGAAAGGCTTGGATGACCTGCGGATCCCATTGTTCGCCGGCCCCGTCGGTTAAAATCGTTTCGACATTGGCGGGGGACATCGCTTTGCGGTACGGGCGGCTGGTACTCATCGCGTCGTAGCTATCGGCCACTGCCAGAATCCGGGCCAATCGCGGAATTCCCTCGGAGGCCAACCCACTCGGATAACCTTTGCCGTCCCAGCGTTCGTGGTGGTGGAGAACTCCCGGAAGCAAATTGCTGACCTGTCGCAGGTCCTTCAGGATCGAATGGCCGATCGCCGGGTGCTGCTTCATGTGCTCCGTTTCTTCCGGAGTCAGCGGGCCATGTTTGCAGAGCACGTCGTCTCGAATGCCGATTTTGCCAACGTCGTGCAGCAGACCAGCCAAATACAAGTCGCTCAGGTCGTCTCCGACAAGTCCGAGTTCACGTCCCAATTCAATTGCAATGCGGGCGACTCGTTCGCTGTGGCCGTAGGTGTAGGGATCTTTGGCATCGACTGCTGACGCAAGTGAACGAGTCAGTCCAACGAGCAACTCCTTCAAATCCTGATAACGGTCACAGGATCGAACGAGAAAGCCAATGAGTGCCGAAAATGGGGCGAGGGTCGCAGCATCGGCGTTACGAAATTCTGCGTCTGCATCGTCTTGTTGTTTGTTGATCGCGATCATCCAACCGGTTGCGGAACCCATTGGAACGGTCATGACCATAACGCTTTTCACTGACGGAAACGCGCTACCAAGCGGAGTCCCTTCGACCTGATTCAGAATCAACAAACCCATATCTTTGAGGTCTTGAGACTTCTTCAGCACTTTGATCAGTTCGCACGCATCAAACCCGGTGAGTACTCGCTGACCGCGAACGGTCATGGATTCCAATTTTCCGGGAACCCAAATCAATGACTGTGCTCCGAGGAATGGAAGCGCCGTTTCCAAAATCTGTTCGATGCCAGTTTCAACATCACGATGAATGCGCAAGTGGCGAACCAATCGCTCAACCGTCAGATTTAACTCCCATGCCTTCTTGACCTGCTGTTTAAGATCATCTTCGGCGTATCGCCGAGTCCTGAGCATGTCTGCTTGCAAGAGCCGATCTAAGACCGCTTGAGCCCAGCGAGTCAGTCGAATTTGCTCTTCATTAATCGCTGAACCACCACCGGAAAGTGACTTGATCGTTGATTCTGCAATCAACGGATTTGTCCCGGGAAAGCTCAAAGGGAACCGCACGACAAATCCGAGTTGCGGTACGGCCACAACTTGAACTTGTCCACTCTTCACAACTTGTTGAATTTCATCGACGTTCAATGCCTCCGACGGTCCTTCGCGATCGGCCACGGTTGTTGGCCACAGTAGGACACCGCTCGTCGCGTCGTAAACTTTGAACGAGGTTTGAAACTCTTCTTGAAAGACAGTTGCCGTTGCTTTGGCCTGCTGCAACAGCTTCTGATTCGGTAGCGAAACGTCTTCATGAGTTGTCATGTTATCACGCATTAACCGTGTTGATTGTTGTGTTCATTTCAGAGGCGATCAGGCACAGACTCATTAGTGGTCAGTGGCCTTGCAGCAATAACTTTTCAAACTCAGGAAGCTGTCGAAGTCCTGCCAAATCGTCATCAGTTGCTGCTTGTTGCCCGTAACCGCGTTCCAATGCCTGCCGCAAGAACCGAAGTGATTCTTGACGAGCTTGTTGCTTGGTAACGGGAGTTGTCGCATGCTCGGCAGCAAGCGAAGTCACGCAGGCTGCCGCATACAGTGTGGCTCCGTTTTTGGGTGCTGACTGCAAAGCCGTGTTGATTTCTGAAATAGCCTCGGAGAACTGCTGCAATCGCGCCAACAGGACCGCTCGAAATCGTCGGGCTTCTTCAAACCCCGGTCGGTTTGTCAGGGCCTTGCCGAAGAGTTCGACAGCCCGTTCCAGATGTCCCACTTTCACAGCGAGCATCGCCAAACCGTAGAGGGCTTCGGGATATTTCACATCACTGGAGGGAACTCGCTGAAACGCTCGCTTCGCCTCCACAGGCAGTCGCTCGTAAACCGCGAATCCGTATGAACAAGCCAGTTGATTGCGGACTTGGTCCGAAACGGAATCAAGCTGAGTTCCCGCCGCTGCGAACGCAATATCGGCTTCGGCATGTCGACCGAGTCTTTCGAGTGTCTGGCCGCGTAACGATTGATTGACCGCGTCACCTCGATGTTTTGCGATCACGGCATCGAAGTCAGAAAGTGCTGCCTCGAGTTGCCCCACCTCTAGTCGGGCCAGACCACGATTGTGGTACGCGGCAATCAAGTCTTCATCGCGTTCCAATGCCGCTGTGTAGTCAGCAATTGCTGATAGTTTTTGTCCGATTTGATCGAGTGCAAATCCTCGATTGAAATGTCCCCACGCAAATTCCGGCCACAGACCGACGCAAACTCCGAAGTCAGCCAGTGCCTGCGAGTGTTCTCGCAATTCCAGATGACAGAGTCCCTTCTGCATCCAAGACCAATAATTTCGAGGATCGATTCGAACCGCATGTTCGAGTTCCGCAATCGCTCGAACGTGACGATCTGTCGCTCCACTTTGCAGCATCGCCATCGCGAGTAAATGAAAATCACGTGCAGTGCGCGGCGGAATTGAATTGGCTCGCTGATCAGCGTTGTCAGCAGCACCGTTCTCGCCCATTTGACGCAGAATGGCCGCTCTCGCACGCCACACCGCCGCTGAAGGTGGCAAATCGTGAATCGCTTCTGCTCGATCGAGCAATGCCAGCGCTTCGCGACGCACAGAGGTGCCGTCGTGTTCTTCACGTTGCTGCTCGTCGCTCCCGCCTGACTTACTGACGCTAGCCAGTTGCAATCGTGCGCCGGCTAGAGATACCAAAAGCTCGCGAGCGTCTTCCGCGAGATGTCGCTGTTCGTCAGCGTTGAGCCGCATCCAAATCGACTGCTTCTGCCAATCTGCATCATCAAGAATTCTGTAAATCGACAGAGTTTGGACACAAACGTCACG
>CAIJTL010001330.1 GCA_903823545.1 uncultured Planctomycetaceae bacterium | reverse complement strand
GGGCGATTCTTCGGCAACGGAATCGGGAAAGTCCTCCGTGCGGGTAAACCCGTTGCTGCCGGAGATCCAATGACCGCGTTTCCTTTCGCCGAGCACGATGGCATCAAAGATATTGTCCCGGCCCTCGATGCCCATCAATCCGCCGCCCGATTGAGCGAGGTCATGGATTTTGCACCACACTTCCAGCGTCTTCGCTTTGAGTTCGATGGGCAGTCGCTCGCTTTGCAGCCACGCTTTGTTTTCGAGAATGAGCAGGCCGTCTTGATGGCGGATTTTTCCGTGAGCCCGGAGGTGAAGCGAGCCGACGGAATCCTTCATGCCGTCGGCAAAATCCCAAGCCGCGATTGGTTTCAAATCCACCGGCTTGGCGGCAGCTACGGCGTTCTGGCGGGCGGCGAGCAACTGGGATTTCACCGGTTCGAGGAGCGCGCTGAGTTCGGTTCGCGCTTTCTGCGCGGTCGCTTCCAAAGAACGGCCCTTCGCTTCGTTGGCTTGGTTTTCCTCGATGACTTTGGAGGCATCGGCCACCGGTGGTTTCAGGTCGGAGGCATACCATGTGTGGAGGAAGTCGCTTTGATAGCTAAAGTCCGGCTTGATGAGATCAATGATCGGGCGGTTTTCCAAAAAGACCGCATCGAAGAGAAGCAGCGGTTCGAGCACCATGTGCGTGCTGGCGGGGTTGCTCTTATCCACGTTGAAGAGCCGGGCTTTGGCAGGATCGGGAGTGGCGGACAGCACGTTCTCCAACTGCATCCACTGCGCGGGAAATGTGTCGAGGAATCGCTCGATTTTCGGGTCGGCAAGCAGGCGGGTGATCGTCTTGTCGAGGACTTCTGTGCGGGACAGTTCACCGCGTTCCGCGAGGTCGAGGAGTTCCGCATCGGGACTACTGCCCCAGAGGAAAAACGACAGCCGCGAGGCAAGTTCGTACGGTTTGTCCGCCGCGTCCTCTGATGCGAATTGGTAGAGGAACTTCGGTGACGACATGATTGCGGATGCCGCCCTCTTCATGCTGTCGGTGAATGAAAAGCCGCGGGTGGTCTGCTTAAATGCGTAGTCCGTGTAGCGATTGACGGTATCGGCATCCACCGGACGGCGGAACGCCTGTTTCAAAAATGGCGCGAGCCGTCGGTTCATCTCGCCGCGCAAATCGGTGTTCGGTTCCGGGGCTTTGAGAAACTGGTTCCAGATGCCCACGTTGGCTTCCGTGAAGTCGGGACTTTGGAGGATGGACACGCTGAGTTTCAAAAAGGAATCCAACAACAGCGGAGAAAGGGTGAGCTGGTTCGCTTGATTGTCGAAACCGTGAGCTGCGCGCAGGTCTTTGGGGAACGGCTCCACGCCCTGAAAGCCGCTCTCCGGACGCAGGGTGAGGCAGGAGACGTTGACATTCGCGGGCATCCCCTTGGCCCCGGCGTTGAGATAGTTTTCATTCCTGGTCATGAGCTTTTCCGGCAGGCTGAAGACATCGCGCCGGATCTGAAAAAGATCCCGCACTGCGTTATTGTATTGATAGCGGTTCAGCCGTCGGAGGCCGAGCCGCGGCGTGCCACCTTGCGCAGCTGATTGCTTTTGCAGGGATTTCAGCTCAGCGAGAAACCGCGTGCGATCCTTCTCAGTCAGCGCCGGCTCGTCCTCGGGCGGCATTTCCAAGTCCTCGACGACCTTGATCACGTCGTTGAGCAACTGCGGCTTGGTCAGCAATTGCGCCGTGCCGACGAGTTCCTTGAAATTGACCTTTCCCTTGGTTTTTTCACCGCCGTGGCACTTGACGCATTGCGCGGCGAGCAGCGGCTTGATGAAGGCATCGAAGGCGTCTGCCGCCCGAGACTCGAAGCCAAAGCCTGCGAGTGAGAGCAGCAGAATGAAATGGACGATGCGCTTTTTTTCAAACATGGACATCAACTCAGGTCCACAAGTCCGAGATGACGCCGGAGCTGTCGGCGTATTGGTTTATCTCCGCGCCCATCAGTTTCGCGAGAGACAGCCACATGTTGGAGTTGAGCGTGCCGCTCTTGCATTGGATGAAGCGCCCCTGCTTGATCTGCTTCTGACCCGTGCCGGCGACGATGAGTGGCAGATCGAAAAACTGGTGCGTCGCCCCATCGCCGATCCCCGCCCCGTAGGTGACCAGCGAGTTGTCGAGGAGCGAGGTGCCGTCCGCTTCCTTGATCTCCTTCATCCGCCGCAACACATACGCGTATTGCTCCATGTGGAAGACATCGATCTTCTGGACGCCCTTGTAACCGTCGCCCCCCTGATTGTGGGTCATCGTGTGATGGTTCACCGGTTTGTCGAAGACACCCTCGTAAAGCATCGGCGC
>CAIJTL010001329.1 GCA_903823545.1 uncultured Planctomycetaceae bacterium | reverse complement strand
TTGAACGAAGACGAAGTCCGCGACCTGTTGGCGTACTTGCTTTCACGCGGCAATCCCAGCGACGCGATGTTTAGGAAATAACCTGGAGTGCGGTGGCCCGACACCGCCCTTGGATCAATTGGAATAGCGATTCACAGAATCCAAGAACCGTTGCTATGCAAAGTCGATTGTCCCAAAGGTCGCTGGTTGGAAGGATCGGCGTCGTTATTTCAGATGTCTGAGGGCTGCGTCGAGCCGCAGCACTCCAGGGGGGAGCGATGTCCCAACCATTCAAATTGCGAGAGCAATTGATTCGGCGAATTCGCAAGCTGCCGGAAACGGCGTGGCCTCGAATTGAGGAACTGGTGGTTGAGTTGGAGCAGACGCAGTCGGAATTGCCGAAGGTGATTGCACACGATGTCGCGGCAAGGAAAGCCGAAAGTCAATCGCCGTGTTTGTTGGAGGGCGGTGTCGAGCCACCGCACTCCAGGGTTTGGCCGCACGCTCCGATTCACAAGTTGAGCGAACACGGGACGTTCATGGTCACGACAGGGACACTCCACAAGCAGCATCTCTTTCGCGGGGATGCGCGGTTGGATTTGTTGGAAGGAAAGCTGTTGGAGCTGGCAGAAAAATATGGCTGGCAGTTGGAAGCGTGGGCCGTGTTTTCGAATCACTACCACTTCGTCGCACATGCGGAACCGACGGCCCGCAAGCTGACGGATATGCTCAGCCATCTGCACTCAACAACGGCAACAGAGGTCAATTTGCTGGATCGCGAACCGGGGAGGCAAGTGTGGCACAACTACTGGGACACGGAGTTGACGATTGAGACGTCCTACTTGGCGCGGCTGCACTACGTGCATACTAACGCGGTCAAACATGGACTTGCGAAAGTCGCGAATCAATACCGCTGGTGCTCTGCCGCGTGGTTCGAGCGCACGGCAACTCCCGCTCAGGTCAAAACGGTTTACAGCTTCGGCCTCTCACACGTGCGAGTGCTGGATGAGTTTTGGCTGTGGCCTCTCCCCTCAATACCCCGCTGGTCGTCCACCTTTTCGGAAATCGCTGGCGGCGCGTAGGCCGTCTGGGGAGCGGGAGACGGCTTGGCATGACGCGCTGGCCGCGAGTTTGTGCGTCGTGTGGCCGAGAGCCTTCAACGGGTCTTGCAACGAGTCATACAGGCGCGGTTCGAGGTCTAGCACGTCGGGCAACCATTGATGATGGAGTCGAGCGGCCTTCACTGCGATCGCGGGTGTTTGATTTCTGCGAGCCAAGTTCAACAAGACTTGAGTTGTCGCGGTGATGATGCGTGGGCCACCTGCGGCTCCGAGTACGAAGACTGCTTTACCGTCTTTGACGACGATCGTTGGCGTCATGCTGGAGAGAGGTTTCTTGCGAGGTGCGATGGCGTTCGCTCGGCTTTGCGTCAAACCAAAAGCATTCGGCTTTCCGGGGACTGCAGCGAAGTCATCCATTTCGTTGTTCAACAGAATGCCGAACTTCGGCTCGACGATCCAACTGCCGTATTCGGTGTTGATCGTTTCGGTGCAAGCGACGGCGTTACCATCGCGATCAATGATGGAAAAGTGGGTGGTCCCAGAATCGTTCGTCGGCTCGAAACGACCGTAACTTTTCGTTGGCTGCGTGTGCTGCAAATCAATGCGTGAAGCGAGTTCGCGAGCATGCTCGCGGCTGATCAATCGCGCGATCGGAACATCGACGAAGTCGGCATCGCCCAGGAACTCCGCGCGATCGGCGAACGCATGTTTGAATGCTTCGGTCAGACGATGTGCGAACTCCGGACTGTCGGCATTCAACTTGTCGATCGACTTCGTCGGGTCGAGTGCATCGAGCTCTTCGAGGATTTGCAGCGTCGTGAGCAAGGCAATGCCGCCGCTTGATGGAGGAGGCATCGTGACGATGTCGAAGCCGTGATACTTCAACGACAGCGGTTCGCGTTGGACTGGTTGCATGCCACGCAGGTCGTCGGCGGTAAAGAGTCCGCCATGTTGTTGGCTCACGTCGATCAACGCCTGAGCAACAGGTCCGGAATAGAAGCCCGCCGATCCGCGTGCGGCGATCTGTTCGAGCGCCGGAAGCTGAGGTGACGTGACTTTGTCGCCTCGTTTCACGGACTGGCCGTTGTTGAGATACGACTTGTGAAACGTGTCGAACGGCGATCGAAAATCTTTAGGCAGGCTCTCCCATTTCTTTTGAGCCGTTCGTTGCGTTGTCACGAAGTGTGAGTCCGCCGGAACACCGTCGCGGGCCAAACGAATCGCGGGGGCGAGAACATCAGCGATCGGCAGGCGACCATACTTTTCGACGGCAAGACAAAGGCCAGCGACATGTCCTGGAATCGCTGCGGCGAGCGGGCCACGGACGCTTCGTGACGGCAAACCCTTGGTTACATCTGCCGGTTGCTTGGCCTCATCAACGAACATGTCGGCAGTCGCTTTCAGCGGTGCTCGTTCGCGGTAGTCGAGCACGATGGAACGCTGCTCCTTCGCGTTCCAAATCACCATGAAGCCGCCACCACCCAGGCCAGAACTTGCGGGACGTAGAACGGACAACGCGAAGCCGACCGCCGCAGCGGCGTCAACAACGTTGCCACCTTTTCGCAGGATCTCGACTCCCGCATCGCTCGCAAGCGGATGATCGGCTGCGACCGCGGCCTGTTGATAAACGGCAGATGCGGCGGAGGGCGGAGTGTCAGCAGGTTCTTCCGCTGAGCAGTTCGTGGTGTTGAAAATCAAACAGAAGAGGATGACT
>CAIJTL010001328.1 GCA_903823545.1 uncultured Planctomycetaceae bacterium | reverse complement strand
GCGGAGCGGCACACTGCGAAAGGAAGTAGTCTGAGTTGGCGACGGCCCACCAACGACTTGCGCGACCTGTCCCACCCTACGTGAATAATCCCGGCTAGCGCATACCGGCTGATCGATCGGCGCGTTCTATGTGAGCGCGACGAGGTTATCTGAGTGCTTCAGCCGTAGCTGACCGCATGCTGCGTCGATGTCGGCCCCTTTGCGTTTGCGAACGGTTGCGGGGACGCCGGCGGCTTCGAGGATTTCGACGAACTGTTGAGTTCGCGGCGCAGCGGGCTCTTCATACGGCAACAACGTGACGCCGTTCATTGGAATGAGATTTACGTGAGCGCAGCGACCTCGAAGTAATGACGCGAGTTGTCGAGCGTGTTGCGGTTCGTCGTTCACTTTGGCGAGCAACACATACTCAAACGTGACGCGGCGACCGGTTTCGGCGAAGTAGTCATCAGCCGCAGCCAAGATTGCATCGACACCGATGTTGGTATTCACCGGGACGAGCTGGCTTCGAAGTGGGTCATTCGGAGCGTGGAGTGAAATCGCAAGGTTGTACTGCTTGCCGTTGCGAGCGAACTCGCGAATCTTCACCGGCAAGCCGACCGTCGAAACGGTGATATGCCGAGCACCCAAGCCAAGAGTTTCGGGCGAACTGAATGCATCGAGCGCTGTCATCAGCGACGGCATATTGGCGAGCGGTTCGCCAATTCCCATCACGACGATGTTCGTGATTCGCTCGTCCTCGGCCAGCAGCGTTTGCAGCCGTAGCACTTCTTCGATGATCTCGCCCGGCGACAGATTCCGCTTCAATCCGAGCATTCCGCTGGCACAAAAGACACAGCCCATCGCACAGCCAACTTGAGTGCTGATGCAAACGGTGACTCGATCCGGCTCTCTCATCAACACGCATTCAATTTGCTGGCCGTCGTCGAGCTGAAGCAGCAATTTCTCAGTTCGATCGGAGGCCACTTGATGCGTAATGACTTCAGCCGTGAAGAGCCGAAACTCAGCGGCGAGCTGCTCTCGCATTTTTTTCGGCAAGTCCAACATCTGCTCGAACGAGGTGGCTCGACGGCGATACAACCATTGTTGCAGTTGCCCCACTCGAAACTTTGGTAGACCGTGAGCGACCACCCAATCGGTGAGCTCCAAAGGAGTCAGATCCAAAATCTTCGGCAGCAGCTTGATGTCGTTTGTCATGAGAGGCGGATTCTAGCGCCGCTGCCGCTCGTGACCAACTCAGTTGGAAAATGATTCCAGATCACAGCAAGGGGAATGATCCTCGCAGACACTTCGATTGAGCGGCTCAAGCGAAGGAATTTTCAACGCAAAGGTGCAAAGAACGCGAAGGATTCATTTCCGATGATCAATGGCCTGAATATTTCAGGCGACAAAAAGAAAATCGTCATCACCCGAATTTCCTTGTCGCTCTTAGCGTTCATTGCGGCTTTGCGTTGAAAATTCACCCCACCAACGATGAGTTGAGCTTTCGTTATGCAGCCGCCCGGAATGGGAGGATGCGTGCGTCGTCCGCTTGCGAGCGGCACTTGCTCATTGCAGTTGAGATTCCGTCGACGACGAGGTCCGCGTGGTGTGCGGGCATTTCGGGATAGATCGGAAGGGCGAGCACCTCGCGAGACGCAGCTTCCGCTTGAGGGAAGTCACCGACTCGATGTCCGAGCGAAGCGAAGCACGGTTGGATGTGCAACGGGATCGGATAGTAAACCATGCAGCCGATTTGATTGCCGCGGAGATGCTTCATCACGCCATCGCGGTTTCCGTTCGGGATGCGAACGCAATATTGGTTGTAAACGTGCCGCTCGTCGTGAGCTTCTGACGGCAACCGAATGTCATCAGTCAGGCCGCGTGCAGCGAAGAGTTCGTTGTAACGCGCTGCATTAGCACGACGCGCTTCAGTCCAACGATCGAGATGACGCAGTTTCACTCGCAGAATCGCTGCTTGCAGCGCATCGAGTCGGCTGTTGAGTCCGATCTCCAAATGGTGGTAATGACCTGCGTCACCGTGAACTCGCAATCGACGCAAGCTCTTCGCGAGATCAACGTCGTCAGTGGTCATGATGCCGCCGTCACCCGCTCCGCCAAGATTTTTCGTCGGGAAGAAACTGAAGCAGCCGATCGTTCCGAGCACCCCCGCTCGACGACCACGATATTCGGCACCGATCGCTTGGCAGGCATCTTCGACGATCGCCACTTTGTGACGCACGGCCAATCGCCAGAGCGGTTCCATGTCGGCGCATTTTCCAAACAAATGGACCGGCATAATGGCTTTGGTTCGTGGCGTGATCGCAGCGGCGACGGCCTCGGGATCGAGATTGAATGTGATCGGATCAATGTCGACAAAGACTGGTTTCGCGCCAGCTCGGCAAATCGAACTTGCTGTTGCGAAGAATGTGAACGGGCTGGTGATGACCTCGTCACCCGGCTCAATGTTGAGCGCCATCAATGCGAGAATCAGGGCATCAGTTCCCGAAGCACAGCCGATTGCTTCACGCGAATCGCAATGCTTTGCGATTTCGGTTTCGAGTTCTGAGACCTCTTCGCCAAGAATGAATTTTTGCTCGGCAAGAACACGACCAACGGCAGAAGTGACTTCGTCCGCAATCGACTGATGCTGAGGGATAAGCGAGATAAACGGAACTGGTTCTTGGACAGTTTGGGGACTCAGCGTGAGTTCGGACATCAGCGAATCCTTTCGCAAAATGTGTATGGCAATCGAACGTGATTATTTGAGGTGCAGCAGGCTGACTTGAACGGAGGCGGGTTCTAGGACGTTTCAAAAGATGGGGTCAAGGTGACTTGATCAGGTTTGAGATTCACCACGGAGGGACTGAGGCACGGAGAGATGGGGTGGAGACAATTGTTGGTGGCGCGATTGACGCGTTGAATTTAGGGAGGGGTCTTGGGGAGTTTTTTTGAAACGCAGAGTGCGCTGAGACAAAACACGCAGAGAACGCGGAGATATCTCCGCGTCCTCTGCGTAAAACTCTGCGT
>CAIJTL010001327.1 GCA_903823545.1 uncultured Planctomycetaceae bacterium | reverse complement strand
TATGCGTCACATCTCGAATGTCGACGGACTCGGAAACTATACGAGCGAGACCGAAGTCTAAAATGCGGGAGTGTGGCGTCAAAAAGTCTGGCTCCGGAGTGATCAAGATATTCGACGGTTTGATGTCGCGATGCACGAGTCCTTGCTCATGAGCGTGTTGCAGTCCTGATGCGACTTGCCGAATCACTTCGCAAGACCAACTGACGGACAGTGGCGATTGGCTGAGGACGATCGCATTCAAATCGCGTCCGGGAAGATAGTCCATGACGATGTAATGGCAGCCGTCCGCAAATCCGGCATCGAGCGTCGTCACTATATGCGGATGACTGAGAGCCGATGTCGCTCGAACTTCTTGAACGTATCGCCGAATCCCTTTGATGTTCCCCAACTGGCTCATCACTTTCATCACGACGATTTTCTGCGAAGTCGTGTGCTCGGCTTTGAAGACCAAACCCATACCGCCACGACCGATGAGTTCCAGCAACCGATATTCGCCGATGTGAAGTTGCTCATGTCCATCAAGCAATTGCGTCGCTTGCCACTTCGTCAGCCAGCGTTGATTCACGAGCCAATCTGCCAATTCTATCGCTGACTTCAGGCCGTTCGCCGCGTCCCATAAGTCCAAACGATTTTCCTCGGAAAGCAAATTGCTCCGTTCCAAAAGCGCAACGAAGTCGTCGAGTGATTCGACTCGCAGCATCAGAATGTTCCTCGGCCCACACCAGAATCCGTCCGATCCAATCAGGCGATAAGGTATCGACCGCGACAAGGGCTGACACCTGGACCGAGTCAACATTCCAATTGGCGGGATTCCGCAACGTCATGACTCGCGAGACATGGAAAAGGCGCTCATCGACGAATTCAATTCGATGTCAGCCATCACTTCAGGAGCCAGAACCAAGCCCTGTGAAATAACGAAATCAACCAGCCGTTTTACTGATTCAGCACCGACGGCTAATTCCAAATCAAAAAACTTGCGACGCAGTGTTAACAGCGATTGCCGATAGGACGCGGCACTGGCTCGAAGCAATTCGCTGTTGTCAGAACTCATCACTCCCGTTCGCAACAGTGAGTTCCTCGAGTCAATAACGCTGGCCAGTTCAGGAGACACTTTAAGAAACGTAGCGTTTACTTCTTCGGAAGCGGCCACGAGTGCTGGTGACGTTGCTGATGTCGTGGTTCGATCAATCATGCGACCAGTCGGCGGAGTTGTTTCGCTCACGCCACAGCCAGCAAGCAACAAGAATGTCAGACTTAAGTATCCGGCTACGATTTCCCTGATCTTGAATGACTTCATTGAAGTGTTCCCTAAATCTTGTCCAACGGCCCGTTCGATCGTACGCATTCACAATGGCGCAGCGCGGGCAACTCAGCACGACGTAAACTACAGACATTATGTCTTAAGTCAACTCCGGTTTTTTCATTCCCTCTTTAATCTTGGCATACGCAACCATTCATTTGTCGTTCGGCATACAACTCTGACGCCACTAACCCTTGGCAGTTCAATACAAAGAGCAGATTCGTGCCCCTGACGGTTAAGGGGCACTTGGCAGAGCTTGCGACCGTTGTGCCCGACAAGCGCGAGTTCGCTCCGCAGAACACTCATCCCTTCCGATTGTCGCGGACTGACCGTGATTCGCAGTTCGCGCGACGCCGACGACAAACGCAACTGAAAGTACCGGCTTCCGGACTCGGTACTCATCAATCGATCTGCGAGACCACGCCTCCATATTGGCGCTGACGAAGTGCGGTGAGGGCTGCGAGGACCAGCAGGCCGAAGCCAACGATGCTGGGGGCGAGACAGGTCCACCAGATGATGGCGAGGAGCGACCATGCCAAATTCGGGTGGCGCGCGAGCCATTCGCCGGTTTGCCAACGGAGCCACGTGCGCAACAAGGGGATCACACCAATGATGGCTAAAACAGCTAGCGTCCATGTCAACCAACGGCGATCCACGACAATGACGGAAAGTTTTGCGGACTGATCAGCATCAGCTACGGCATTCCATGAACTGGGGACTTGTAACCAAGCATCGCTCGCCCAGGTCACTGCGTCATTTCCGCTACCGGCTCCTGTACTATTTCCTTTCACCCCATTGTTGGTTGCATTCTCGAGTCCGAGCTGTTGATTGCGAGCTTTGAGAGACTCGTAGTCAGCCGTTGTTGATTGCAGTTGTTCGCGGGCCGAGTTACCGAAGCCAACATCTGGGGGGAGTTGGTCGATCACTCGTCGCGATTCGTTGAGGTCTGTTTGGACCAAGTTCCATAATCGCCGCATTGGCCCTCGCGTGGCTTTCGGATCCAGTTGTAAGCTGCGGAGGATGTGTGAAGCTCGCGAGAGACGGCCATCCCAATCTTGAACGCGCCGAGCACCTCGCGTTGACGAGACCTCGCTGTTTCCAACAGAAATTAGTGACATGTCGTGTATTGGAGATACGAGTTTTGCATCGATTGGCATTGGCAACTGCACGTCTCGCCGAGCCACAATGCGATCGCTCGATGTTGGATCAACTTGCCAAAAGATTGAAATCCAAACCAGTGGTTCGCTGGGGATCTCCGCAATCTTCAAATCAAGATTCGGTTCCTGGGGAAGCACCTGCAGGCGATCGTTAATGAATGCCGCAGTCCAATGGATCCCATCAGGACGATGAATGGCGAATTCGCGCATACCGCTCGGTTGCAACAAAAACCAAGTTCGCCCCTGGGTAATGGCTCCATCTGCAACCCAGACAGCCGTGTCCGTCCAAGCCAGCTTGGGAGTTGGCGCGGCTTTTGTCGGATCTGGTTGACGGAGGTCTATCGTCGAAGCAGTCGCCGATAACAAAAGCCAACTCTTGGTTGTAATTGACAACAGCTTACTCACAGTTTCAGGCAACACCGTTAAGTCGCGAACTGGTTGGCCATCATTGGGGACGGCCAACCATGAAGACAGCTCGTTGGCAAAGAGCCATTGATGTGATCGTTCCCCCATATCCAATGCTGACGGTGGCGAGAGCCTAATAGCCGCAGCGTTTTTGAGGGGAATCGCGGACTCAAAGTACAGCTCGCGAGGAGCATCACTTCCTTCAATCGACTGCACCGTTAGCTCAAACCCGTCCGGCAACGAACGGCGGGCTAATTCTTTGAGCGATGATGACAGACGTAAAGTTCCTGTCGCTTGCCAAGCTGTGGGCCAAAAGATTCGAGCTGTGATCTGGCCTCGATCGATCAGTCGCTCGATATGCCGCCCCATCCAAGACTCACTTGTCGTCGGCGCAATCACTGTCCACGCTTCTGCTGAGCCAGCGGCTTGATGTGGCGTCAGTTGCAAAGCGAGTGCTTCTCCACCCGGCTTCGCGCGAAACTTTCCAAGGAACAGCTCCGGACGATCTGGAATTGGACTACCGACTTCGACTGGTGCGAGCGGCTCATCGCGGTCACCAAAAACCTGAGCCTGCCATTCAGGATCGTGAGTCACTCGCACACTGAATTCACTCAACTCGGCATCGGCGAGCCAACGTGTGGGAATTGTCAGACGTCCGTCGGCAGGGGTCGCATCTTTGCCTTGCAGGAAAATGTTTTGGATACCAGTCGTCTCACTCCGCAAGAACAATGTCAGTCGTTGATCGTTCATTGCCCAACTCAAAAGTCGCTCGGCTTCGTCTTCGGTCACTTTCACCGCATCCACGCGAAACTGTGGCGAGAGCACCAACTCATGTTGAAACGCGGCGGCACCGGTTGTTGTTACTTCGGCATACAACTCCCACTCAAACGATTTACGTCCCAACCTAAGCAACAACTCTTGGCGAACTTTCCGCTGAGACACAATCGGGGCAACTTGGAATAACAATTCAACCGGCTTGGATAGCTGCAATAGAACTTGCGGTTGCTTAGGAACTACGGCATTGACCCAGCTTTTCGCGAACGCCGCCTCAGTCATTGGCACTGTCTGATCAGCATTCAAAGACTGCATGGTCACCTTGAATCCAGGTAGGCTCGTGACGCCCAGCTTGAGCTTCGCGCCGCTTCCCGATTTACTTGGTTCATCCGGGGGCGACTCAACTGACCACGGCTCCCAGCGTGGTTGTTCCGGCGTTCCGAGAGGAGGCTGCAAACCAAAGACATCAACGGTGAACTCATTGGTCTGTGGTTTTGAGAATTCAATAACAAGCTTCTGGCGGTTGTCGCCAAGTGGCTCGACTGACCACTGCAAGAGATCATCGGCTTGCACATCTCCGTCGCGCAGCAAGACTCCGCGTGGGAGATTCCAGGTAACGTCATTCACCTCGCCTGAGGCAACGGAATAACGAGCACGATACCTTTGCCTTAAGGCTGTCGGTGCCAATTCCGCGAAACAAGTCACATCAACTTTCACTTCGGCCATACGGCGATTTTGCGTCACTCCTGGCTTGTGGATGTCGAGCCATAACTCTGTGATCTTTCCTAGTCGTGCAGATGATGCATCACCTGACGTATCGATGAGAGCCTCACCCTTTCGGCCATCAAACGACAGATCGCTTTTCGTACCGAGCTTAACCGTCATCGAACTGTTCAAAAGCGGTGGGAGACTCAACTTTAATCGCGAGACCGACTCTTCGGCCGTGAGCGGCGGGAGCAAGGTAAACGCCACTCGTTGTGTGACCACCTTGCCAATCCCCTCGTCAGATTGCGCTGGCTCCAAAGGAGGAAGGTCTAGTTGCAAAGTCCCATTGTTTGTTAACGCGAACTGTGAATACGGCTGACCGTCTAACAGGCAGGCGTTGGCCCCGCTGAGCGGGATATTGGCGAACGGAAACAACAAAGTCGCTGCTTGTTCCGGTATCAGGCGATGAATGAGGTATTCGGCTTTCACGCTGACGAACTGATCTTTGACTTCGACGTTGTACTGAGCTGAAGAAAGAAGTGTCCCTGGACTTGTTAGACGCACACGATGATCGCGCCAACGGGCGAGTAAGGGCGTTGGTACCCACGCCATTGGAAGTTTTTCAGACGGTCGCACGAACTCCGCCAGCGCATCTCGCGGATCGTCCACAGGTATAAGAACGTCAAATCGCTGATTGATCGCCTCTCGATTGTCGATCGTTCGAGGTGTTGCCTGCGACACGGGTTCGTCAGCAGCAAACGCAGCCAAGGCCAGCGTGAGTGACACCAACATAACTCCGACAACACGTTGAACGGCGACTGTCACCTCGAACGCACCGCGAGCAGATGCCTCGCGCCGTGTTGCGTAACTCATTAGTAGGCGACGCGGAATAAGTACGGCGATTACAGTTCCAATCAAGCACCCACCAAGCCCTTCGGCATAAACCGGCGACGACAATACGACTCCGACAACACAGGCCCCTAACCAAGCGGCTGCAATGTGAACTCTTGGGGCAGTCTGCCGACAACGCATGATGCACCCAATCGTCGCGCTAAACAGCATTCCGATCCAAGCAAGAATACGGACTTGCCCCGCGTTCCAACTGACCCATGTAATCGCCGTTGGGAGCGATGGAGCGGACGCTTCACGGACTCTCCATCCACGTGGTGCAAACCACGCTGCCGGAGTGTCCGATTGTGGATCCTTCCATTGCGTGGGAACCCACAAGTCATTCCAGGAGCGACGTGAAATTGGATTGAACCAATTCGACATCTCATCGCGACCGAGCGGACCGAATAGGCGACGAATCCACGGTGTTGGATCGAGCGGTTGCAACAGCCTTAACCCGGCTGGTTCCTCTGCGATTCTGGCTTCTGGCGGCAATGCGAAGAGCCAGTAAAATCCGAGCACCGGAGCTTCCAAACTCGGAATCGGGATCGTCTCGCGATTCCGCAAGAAATCGCGATCAGACGGGACGCGATACTGAATCTCCAACGTCTGCAAACCACCCTGCGGGATTGAGGGCAATTGGAATGTTCGACCGTTTTGTTGGGTTTCGGTACGAACACCATTCATGCGAACTGAGACCAAATCCGCCGGCGTGGGAAGTCCAAACTCTAACCTCCCCACACGAGTTATCTCAGCGGCACGCAGCGAGAGCCAATGCATGTCGTCCCCATCGCCACCGGGGAAGATCAGTGAACGTAATTCGGCAGACGTCCATACCAGCGCGGGGCTGGTGAGACCGGTATCAGACACCGCAGGATTCAGAGTCGACGGAATAGGATTTTCTCCCTCGCTCAAGTCACCCGCAGCCGATTTTGATTTCTGTGATGCCTGGACTCCGACAGGTGCGGATCGTTCGTTTTGATCAGTCGACTCAAGAACGAAGGCCGCGATCGGCTTCAGTGGCGTGTTATTCTGAACCGACCGGCTCAAAAGAGTGTTCTCACGCCATTTCGATGCCCCATCTTTCCAAAGTTCGAACGTCGACCACGGATCTGCAAATCGCTTCATCGCAACCGGTGCAGGTACGGCATCATCGGCGGTATCCCATTTCCAACCGCTCGGAACTGTGACAACCAAGAGTTGATCGGAGTGCAAACATTCGAGTGGCGTGGGCAATTCAAAAACTTCATGGGCCTCTTTCACACTTCGTGACCTTTGTGCCTCAACCCTAATGCGCTGCGGCGAGCGCTCTTCTAAGGGCGAGGCAAAATCACAAACCAAAATTCGTTCGCCTGACGCTTCTGTGATCAAGTTCCAGTGCAAAACTTCGGATGACGATGCGTCACTTATGGAAAGCACATCTAAGATTTCCCACCCCGCAGGGACACGGCATCGAGTGGAGTAACTGACTCCAGACGTTGATTGTGTCAGCCACTCCAACGTCAACCGCCAGCCGCTTTCGTCCGACGTGAGCCGTTGCAGAGTTTGAGCTGAGAGTCGAGTCACGGGATAGGAAACATCAAGTGCGAGTGCCGCATCGGCGAGATATTGCGAGAACGACAAACGCCGAACATCGGGCGTATTGACATCAACTTCCGTCAAACGGAGTCCGTTGGTTTGCAGCGCATTCCAGACCAGGGGCGCATCCACCGAAACATTCCATCGTCCACCATTGAACCAACCTCCCGCCAACATAATCCGCGGGAGCGTCCATGTCGGCGCCCACTTTGCTGCAGATCCCGCGAGTATCTGCAGCGCGCGGACTTTGCCAATTTGTGGCTGCGGTAGAATCACTTCTACATGACGCGGTTGCCCTGGCGTGCGCGGCAACTCTCGCCACTTCAATCGCGAATCGCCTGAAAACCCAACCGTGTAAACCGACAAGTCATCTGGCACTGCAAAGCTCAGAGTCGCTTTCGGCGTGTGAAATATTTCTGCGTTTATTTCAAACTGCACCTCAACCTCAGCTTCTCGCAAGCTGTATGAGGAAACTTGGTCGTACACAACGACGGGTTCAGTCGTCACTGTCATGGGTGATTCGCTCACCAAGAGATCGCATCGTGACTGACTCCCTAAGTTAAGCAACCACGTTCGCCATCCTTCTTCACCAGTCGATAGCGGACCACGCAAGGTTCCTGCCGAACACTTCACAGAAAATCTGGAAGGAACACGCAGCTTCAACTCAGACACTGTTGCCGAAGCGAGCCGCAGTGGAAATTGCCACGTTCGTTGTAGATGCCTTCCTTGCCGTGAGAAAGTCCCCTCAAGACGCCGTTCGCGTTTTTCTACACGAAGTAATGCTTCGCCTGACGGCGAGGTCCCCCAAACTGCATCGCCATCAGTCCAACGTAACTCCGACAGCGGGAGGTCAAGTGGTTCGAGCGACATCAACTGAGGCTTCGGATTGTCGCTCCGAACTTCTGCAGTCCATCGGCCATCTGTCAACACACCTCGCCCTGGATCAAACGTGGCACTCAGTGATTGCCAGGGAATGTGAGCCCAATTTCGCTCGTGTCGTTTACCCTGAAACACGGAACGCAACTCTTCGTATTCAGCAAAAGGCACAGGCTCATAGTAACCTTCAAACTCACCCTTGGGCCAATCATTGGCTTTATCCGTTGGTACGAAGACATGTCGAATTTTGAGCGACGTATCTTCCGCAACCGTTCTCGAACACATGCAAAAAAAGAACGTTGCAAAGCAAAACAGTGACAATGAAATGAGCCATCGCGGATGACGTACAACGTCCGACCATTCGCGCCAGCTGTTTGATCCTAAATGACGCCACATCATCCGCGAGCCCCTGAACCGGATGCAGAAATCGGTTCACTTCGGATGACGTGCGGAGCAACGGTCGGTGCGTCAGGACTAACGCCCCCGCCAATGGGTGCAACCGATGAACCGGAGGCGTAAAAGTCACTTGGTGATGACAGAGTCATCAGAGGTGTCGGCTGCTCACGACGGCCAACGCGATCAATGACCGCTGCAACAACCGCCATTGCAGCCCCGAGAATTGCCGGCTGCAACAAAACCTTAACCGGCTCGGCGAACCAGAGTGCCATCAAACTCATTCCGAAACCGATCACGAAAAATGTTAGGACGTGGCGTGTCGCTGGAATACGAATCAACAAAAAACCAAGCAGTAACGCTAACCCAGCTCCACATCCAACAACCGCCGATCGACTCATTGTCCAAAAGGCGAGAGGTTGCGGCGGACCAAAGCAACTCACTGAGTAAACATTGCCATCCGCTTGCTCGGTCAGACGCATTTCCGAGGAACGCAAGTTTTCGGTTCGCGGAGCAGCATTATTCAACTCAGCTTTGACCCGGTCATCGCTGTAGTTCGAGACGCGGCTCCAAAAGAGGAATGACCTTGTCCAATGAAACTGCGGGGCGTAATCACGTGGAGCCGTTAATAGATGTTGACCCGGTGGCAGCACAATTTCCCAGATCGATTGCGCAACCCATACGGTTGGTGCAAAATTGGGAACAAAAATTCGGTGCTCATTGCTGCCACGAAATCGGGTTGGCTGTTTTGAGGAGTAATCAATCCACAATGCCAAATGCGGTTTTTCTTTGACATCGCTACTGTCTGTTTTTTTCGATCGGTCTCGTGTGTACGGCAGCTTCAATCGAAGCTCGACTTCCCCTGCGGGGCTCGTTCTGACACCAGGGACAACTCGTTTCTGATTCCACCAAACCTGAAAATCTTGCGGCGAGATTTCCGGCGGCAAAAATAGACTCACCTCACGCACATCGCGATCAAGCTCAAACATCGCCTGAGTCCGCCACGGTCCTTCGTTGATCACTGTCCGGATCAATGCACTATGAACTGTGAAATCTTGCAGCGCAAGCTCCGCTGCCGAACCAACTTTAACCGCTACGGCGTTTTTTGCCCCGGTCACCTTCCAGAGCGAGGTTTTGCCCGCAGACAGTTCAGGCAACTCAGGCTTCCACGAATTGTCCTCCAATGTCGCCGTGAGCTTCTCTCCAGTTTTCCATTTGATTCGTGTCGAAGTGAAATCAGAATCCGATGACTGAACGATCGGCACATTGATGACTGCGGAGTCGTCGCTTCCAGAGTCATTTGGACGGTCCATTTCAAATTCAACGACAACGTCAATCTTGCCCAATTGAGGTTGCTCAAATTGCAATCGGCACTGTCGCGATTGATCGATTTCCAACCCGGTGAAAATTGGAGTAAGCTGCTTTGAATTGCCGGATGCTTCTCGGAGATGGATCTTCATTCGATCCATGATCGTCCGAGGGATCATTAAGCGAACTTGATTGAGCGCCTCAAACGCGACGTCATAAGTGATTCGCTGCGACGCCCCAACAGTACGTGAATCAAACGTCAATTCGCTAATTGATTCCGTTTTGATTGATTGCTGCTGCACCTTGGCTTTAGCCACAAACAATGGTGATCCAGATTCCCATCGCCAAGCAGTAACAGTCCGCGTCGATTCCAAGATGTCTAAGACCTCGACGTCAGGAGTCATCGGTCGAGACACGGAGGAATCAACCGGAGTCCACTCAACTTCCAAATTCCCGGCCGGCGCCACAATCACTTTGGAGGTCCGCTGTCCGCTAGCGGCGATGAACGGAAGTGACAATCTAAATTCCGTCCCTTTGCCGTCGGTTGGGATTGTTCGCCTCGCTTTTAACTGGATTTCAAATTCACCATCTGACCTCCCCTTGCGATCTACCAGATGGATTCGGATTGCACTGCCCGTCGGAGTTTCTTCGACTGCGACTTTCTCAACTAATTCCGGTGTCGTTGACGAAACGGCCTCCCAGCCCTCTGTGGAATATCCCGGCCATGACAACAGAACTTCGTTCAGTGATCCGCGATAGATTTTCGTTTTGAGCTTTGTCTCTAGCTCGGCTTGCCCCTGACTAAGCCGAACCACGTGTAATGGCTCAACAGAGAAGTAAGGCTCGATCTTTTGGACATCCAGGAGCAGGCGGAATGGTTGTTTGAGAAAACGATAAACCATCGTAATGCCGTTATTCCCCGTTGGGGTAGAAAACCCTGGAGCATCACGGAGATCGTTCAGCCCTCCAGGATGAAGAAATCGATCCTCACCGTCGCGTTTACGAAGAGTCACGCCATCCCAGGTCATCACAGGAATCACACCGGTTTGGCGTCGCGCCTCTTCAACGTCAAATCCTTCGATCGCTGGCAGCGACGTCACATTGGCCGGAATCTTTGCCGACAACGTCCATTTGAGTTCTACTTGTCCTGATGTCGGCGCCAGCAAGTTGACGATCCGCCGCGTCGGCGAACCGGGTACAGGTTGAGAGTCTTTAACCTCGCGACCTACGACTTCGAGAAACTCAAACTCGGCAGGCAAGCGAACTGTCAGACGCTCGAATGTCCCTTGAATCGAACCGATCGTCTGTGTGGCCTCCAGAATTAACGAGTCAGCTCTGAGATCTGTTGAAATGACAGTGATTGCTTGCAATTCAGGCTTCGCCTCGGACACATCGGTCACTGATTGCCAACTAAGATCGAGCAGATTTCCTAACCAGTTAGCGTGAATTTCCGAGCGGCCGTTGTCAATTGCTTTCGTCGTTACAACACTGCGATCAGGCCCCTTTGCCGAGACCTTAGGGAGCGGAACGCTCAACTTGAATTCATTGACGGGAGATGTTGGCAGACTTAGCAGAACACGTCGTGTGGCACCCTGCTTTCGCATCGGCACTGACAATGTCAGCTTCAACTCATGCTGACCTTTTCCCCTAAGCCAACAGCGATACCCGGCATCGCGATCAGACTCTTCAAACTGTATGCCTCCCGCGCCAATGTGCTCAAACTTCATGAGCGTCGCTTCGTTCAATTTCAGCGGAACCAAGACATCACTGTCATCTGAGTTGAGCGAAATAATCAACGTGGTATTCAACGTTGCATTTTCGTCGTTGGCCTCCACTTCTCCCTGAAACGAAGTGCTGCTGAAGCTATAGGGAGGCGCAATCGGGCCGATCCCTTTCTCACGCGACTTCAACCACTTCTCAAACACCTCGAAGTTGGCCCATCGCGGTATCCGGCGAAGTTGCCCATCAGCTCCCAACAAATCAATAACGTCATCGACCGATGGTTGAACGCCGCTCTTGACGGGAGGTGCTGTTAGCGTCGCCCCAGTTGGTTTATCGCTAGCTAACGATTTCGCGTCTGTCGTGCCCTGAGCTGCCACTTCCTGAGGAAAAAAGAATCCACAAGACAACGAAATGAAAACACACATTAGCCCCCAAAGTGGGTTAGACAGAACGAATCGTCGATATCGCCCCGCTTGCGCGAGCACTCTTTGATCAAAATGGGGCCAATGAGAGGGCATGATTTGGCTCGCAGTGTGGCAAGCAAATGTTCCAAGAAACACAAGATTTCAATTCGAGGGCCTCCGATCAGTCGGTTTGACCTCAACTGCTACGTTCGCAATATACTTCCTGCTCGAAATGCTCAACAGGAGGATCCCAGGACGTCGTCGGATTCGCGCACCACATCATCGTTGCGATCACAACAACTGTTGCAGAGCGTCATGGATTACTGATCCGTTACTACTGAGTAAATCGGGAACTTCGATATCAACCGGCTGTCCGTGCATTTGAGTGACACGCCCGCCCGCTTCGTGAACCAATAGAATTCCGGCGGCCATGTCCCAAGCCTTCAAGCTTCCCGACCAAAACGCATCCAGCCGTCCGGCGGCGATATATGCTAGATTAAGTGCAGCCGAACCCGTGCGCTGAACCGTTTGTACGTGCGGCATCACGTTGAGCCATTGTTTGACTGCCCGATGCTCCGGGAGACAAGCGGTTGGCATACTCGCCACGACCATCGCCTCGCGCAGAACGTTGACTCGCGTAGGCCGAATGGGGCGACCATTAACGAACGCTCCGCAGCCTCGAATCGCCGTGAATAACTCATCACGATTCGGGTCAAAAGTGACTCCGACCATTAGGTCTTTGTTGAACTCTAATGCAATGTTGACAGCGTAGTAGGGAAAGCCGTGGACGTAATTAGAAGTACCATCCAACGGGTCGATTACCCAACGCCATGGTGAATCGCTATTTGTTTCTGCAAGCCCCTCTTCACCCAAAAAGTTGTGATCACGATAGCGCCCATGAATGAGCTCATAAATCCGATCTTGTGAAGCCAGATCTGCTTCGGTCACCAGATTTGCTGGACTCTTTTCGCTAACCGTGAATCGCCCCGCCCAGTCACTCAAAATCGCACCCGCCTGACGCGCCGCATCGGCTGCAATCGCCAACAGCTCCTCGGCATTTGTTCCTGAATCAGGCCACACGAAATCCGTTCGATTCATCGCTCATCCTTTGGCATTGGATTTTCGGAACTGACGATTCTCTTACACAAGCCTCGCTTGCGTCACTGAAAACTCCGCAGCGACATCTTCCTGCACTACAGAGACTATGACAACGCCGTCGAGTTCCGATTATCCGGATTATGCTGATCGCAGTGATTTAGAATGCAGAGACCGACAAATCCGGTTATGCAAGAAAAGTGGAACGACCGGTTGATCGGGATTGCGGACCATAATCAACATAGAAAAGCGATGCCGTTTGCAGAGGGTAAGCAACCCCCAGGGAATCCCGATGTATCTTTGCCGCACTTGATCGAGCGCTCCGAGGTGGGGTTCGATCTGAGTTTAGTCAACGAGGAACTCCCATGGTCGAAATCAGCCCACAATTGGTCGTGTTTTTGGTCGCAGTTGGTGTCTTCACTGCATCTGCCGCGATCATGGACATCCGCGTTAAGAAAATTCCAAACAAACTGACTCTGCCATTCTTTGGTGCTGGCATTCTCTATCAGTTGATCTTCAATCAATTGGGAAGCGGAATCGGGTCACCTGGATTGATCGATGCAGCAGCGGCGTTCATGGCAGGTTTTGGACTGCTTTGGGTGCTGTGGATGATCGGTGGTGGCGGTGGTGGTGACGTTAAGTTGATGGGCGCATTGAGCGTCTGGATCGGCTTTAAGTTGACGTGTTTTGTGCTGGTGTTGAGCACGATCCTCGTAATTCTTGGAACGATCGGAGCAATGCTCGTCAGTGCGGTCACCAAAGGCCTTTATCGCACAAAAGAAACTTATGTAGCGAACAGTGACTCGCCGATAGCGGCAGAAACCGCCGGTCAGCGAGCGAGGCGACGAGTCATGGGCTATGCCCCTCCGGTCGCTTTAGCCACTTGGTTGATCGTGTTGTACAAACTGCCAAAGTTTCCAAAGTTTTAAAAAGCCGTTCAATTCACAGACTAAAGCAGTCGGCAAAAAACAATCCATGAAACGCTCCCAGCCCAAGCTGAGCTCTCTCTTAAAGCCAAAGCGGCTTCGCTCCGGTGTGCTCAGCATGGAGTTGGTCCTGACTTTGCCCATTCTGCTGCTCATTCTCACCGGGCTTTTTGAATTCACCTTGTTGTTTTTTGCTAGAGGCGAAGTCGTCGAAGCAAGCCGCGTCGCCGCGAGAAAAGCGACACTACCAGGGGTCAGTCAACAAGACATTGAGGATGAAGTTCGCAAAATCTTACATCCTCGATTTCACCAGTCATTAAAGATAGACGCAATGCTTGGCGAGCGTTCGGGGGATGTTGTTGCCGTATCGGTAACTGTTGACATGGCATCAGCAGCTCCCGATTTGTTATGGCCAATTGGCTATAGCTTGCAAGGACGCCCTTTGTTGTCGGAAACATGTATGATCCGAGAATAACTCGGATAGAGAAGAAGGAGAATCAGCAGTGAAACTCACTCCGGCAAAAGTCACCATGCTGATGCTGTTGGCCGTGACGGGCTTGATCGGAATTTATGTCGTCCGAGGATTGTTCGCCGTTGAAAAGAAGGTTGAGCGTCCAAGACGCGTGACCATTCCGATGGCAACTGGAAACCTTTCGCCCGGCACAAAGATTACTCGCGAACACATCGGCATGGGTCCTTGGCCTGAGGCCGAACTTAAGGAAGACATGCTCCGGAGCGAGCGAGTCATTGTCGGCCGTGTTTTAAAGGAAGCCATCAAAGCTGGTAGCCCGCTACGTGGCGCCCAACTCTACGAACCCGGCGAGAACGCACCGCTTACAGTCACCGAAGGAAAGCAAGCGATTTCGATTCCGGTAAAGAACTCCGCAGAAATGGTGGACGGCCTCGTGAAGCCGGGAGATTATGTCGACGTCCATTTCACTCTCGACAACCAAGCGGCCAACATTCTTGATCCCCGTATTGGTCGTTTGGGTGGCGTAAGCATGACATTGTTTAAGGGAGTTAAAGTTCTGGCTCTTAATAAGAACTTTCGACAAGGGCCAGTATTAGCAACCGGTAACTCGGTCACCCTAGAACTTGCCCCAGCACAGACCAATGTGGTTTTAGTGACTCAACCTAAGGGAACTCTTTCACTCACCTATAGTCCGACAGGTGAAGGTGATGGCGGGGTCGCACTTAGCAACGCAGACCGAGCGACATTGTGGGAAGTTTTAGGAATCAAGAAGCCTGTGACTAAAAAACAGGAGAACGGGCCAGAACCGGAAAAGCCCTTCGTCACCGAGTCATTCAAGGGCATTCGTGGAGGCTCCGCTCAGTGGGATAAGAACGGCAAGAAGTGGGACGGTAGCGCGAATGCCGGCCTAGGAATTGGGGGAGGTTACTCCCGAACTCGCGACTGGCCCGCGGGGTCCGGTGCTGGTACTGGCGGCGCAGGTGGCGGTGGGGCAGGCGGCGGAACTTACTGGGGAAGCAACAGCTACTCTGATCCCTATGACTACAACGGTAGGAATGGAGGATGGGGCGGTGCGACCGGTGGAGATGATTTCGATCCAGCGGACGTCTTTGTGTCACCCGGAGGTGGACAAGACGCAGCTGCACCTACTGACTCCGTTGAGCCCTCTGCTGATCCAGACATTCCCGCATCAACTCCTGGAACTGCTCAACGAGGTATTCGGTCGCGCACAAGTTCGATCTTAAGAGCAACGCCGAAGACCCGAGGTCCGACTGCGTTCCGCGATTAAGACAACGGTTCGTGAGTTGCCACTGATGGATTGAACCTGAGTTTTTTACAAACCCTCTCCCCTGAACAAACCTCGTGACAGCCTCCGATGCGACACCTTCCCCGGTTCAACTCGAAGCAACGAGCGTCGGCGAGAACTGGCAGCATGATGCCAGCTATCGCAGTGGCGCTCGTCGCCATTTTAGGAGGCGCAGCACTTGTTGTTGATCGCCTGTGGCTGGATACCGCTCACACCGAACTGAGAACTGCTGCCGAAGCTGCGGCCTTAGCCGCAGGCCGAGAGCTTGCGAACGATGACCTGTTGCGAACGTCACACAATCAACAGTCCCGAGTTGTGAAAGCACGCCTAGCCGCAGCACGCATCGCTGCTGAAAACTTCGCAATCGGCGAGCCACTATTGCTCAACACCGATGACGATGGCGATGTGCGCGTGGGACAATTGACGTTCGACGAATCAACGGGCGAGAGCCTCTTCATCGAGACGGACGACAATCCGACCACCGTTGTCGTGAGCGCTCGACGAACTAACGACCGTCAATGGCCAGTCGATTTGCCATTTCGCACTTTGGTTGGCCCTAATACAGCAGACGTTGTCGCGATCGCCGAAGCGACACTGGATAACCACATCATTGGTATTCGCTCTGTGGATTACCTTGCTGTCCCCACTCTTCCCATCGCTATTTTGGCAGATGCTGTTACTCATGGAGTTCCCGCCAAGCAAAAGCCAAGAAAACCAAACACTTTCGATCAATCGAACTCGGCCACAACCCTTGAAGAGCCAAAGACCACCGATCCGTTGCCAATGCCGAATTGGAAGCGTGATATCGAGCAGAGACGAGGTAATGATCGTTTCGCGTTTGATTCGATCGACGGGACGGTGAGCGAAGAGGCGGATGGTATTCCTGAAATTATTTTGCGTACGGTCTCCCCCAGAAGTAAGACGCCCGACGGAAATGCATTCTTGGTCGGACTACGAACCGACCTCACTAACAACGAATTGCATTATCAAATTAATGAAGGATGGTCTGCTCGCGACCTTGAGCCGTTTGATGGCGAATTGTTGTTGAATAACGGGACGCTGGCGTTGACTGGCCTACGCGGTGTTGATGCCGGAACTGTTGGTGAATCATTACGGCAGGTCATCGGACAACCACGGATTTGTTTGCTTTACGATCGAGCCGACGTCGGTTCAAACTCGGAAGTCGCACAACTGAACTGCATAGGATTTGTCGCTGGTCGAGTGATGTCCGCGACGGAGATCTCAGAAGATATCGTGGAGTTTGTCTTACAACCGACAGTCATGACCAGCCGGTCGGCTGTTGTCAGTTCTGAGGTCTCTGGGGCAACAGGTCTTACGAGCCACTCATTGACCAATGAATCTCACAGCGTCACTGGAAATCGATATCTCTACAAATTGCGGCTCACGAACTGAGCCGCTCGCCTTAAAAAATCGTTTCGACTGGCTCAACAGCGAAGCCCGTTGAAACGAGGAGCGAAATCATGGAAGCAACGATCAAAAAGCCTGGTGACCCGAGACAAGCGTTTCAACGGCTGAAGACCCACTTGCATCGCCGCATGATCGATGCGATCGACATGTCGAAAGCGGGGTCGCTAAACGAAAATGAACTGCGGAATCAGTTGCGGTCGTTGGCCACACATCTTTGCACGATGGAGGCGGTCGCACTTCCGCCAGAACATCGTGATGTCATGGTCCGCGAGATCATGGACGAGATTTACGGCTTCGGGCCACTCGAACCCTTGATGAATGATCCTGACGTGAGCGACGTGCTCGTGAACGGTGCCGATCGAGTCTTCGTTGAACGCCGCGGCTTGCTCGAAGCGACTGACATCAAGTTTGCTGACGACCAACATCTGCTCCGTTTGATTCACCGTTTGGTCGGTCGAGCCGGCCGGCGTATTGACGAAGTGTCACCGATGGTCGATGCGAAATTACCGGACGGCTCGCGTCTGAATGCGGTGATTCCGCCGCTCGCACTCAAAGGACCGACGATCTCGATTCGTAAATTCATGTCGAGAGCGTTGATGTTCGAGGACATGGTGCGACTCGGTTCGCTTGCCCCGGAAATGGCCGACTTTCTGATCCTCTCGATTCGAGGCCGATTGAATGTCTTGATCAGCGGTGGTACCGGCGCTGGCAAAACGACGATGCTCAACAACGTCAGCCGTTTCATCTCGCCTAACGAGCGAGTCATCACGATCGAACAAACGGCCGAACTTCAGCTTCAACAGCCCGACGTCGTGTCGCTGGAAATGCGGCCTGCCAACGTCGAAGGCAAGGGGGAAATTTCGCAGCGAGAGTTGCTCAAGAACTGCTTGCGAATGCGTCCCGATCGCATCATCGTCGGCGAAGCTCGTGGCGGCGAAGTGCTCGAAATGCTGCAAGCCATGAACACGGGCCACGAAGGTTCAATGAGTACTCTGCACGCGAACGACACTCGTGACGCACTCGACCGCATGGAAATGATGGTCGCACTGGCTGGTGTTGACCTGCCAACGATGGTCGCTCGCCAATACATCGCTTCGGCGATCCACTTGATGGTTCACATGTCGCGGCTCAGCACCGGCGAACGCAAAGTAACTCGTATCTCGGAACTGGTCGGCTGCCGCGATGGCGTCTACCAGATCGAAGACATCTTCGTTTACCGCATGACAGGGATCGGCCCGGACGGCCGATCTCGCGGATCGTTCTATTCGACGGGACACGAACCACTTTGCTTCAAGCGATTGAGTGCCGTGGGATATGAACCGCCGAAAGGCTTGTTCTCGGCTCGCGAACTTTCGTCCGGTGCGAATTATCGACCGAGCGTGTAAACGCGACAGGTATGAGTAATCGAAGTTTTGAGATGAAATCTAAAGTAACCAAGGGTCGCCCTTATGGCCGTTGACCTTCCAATCTACCGACCAATCGAGCCGCAACCGAACTTCGCGGGAATCCTGCGCGAGCAAGAACGTTTTGCTGGGACTGATGATGACAATGTTAGTAATCAGATTAACTCGTCGTTCGATCGGCTCATGCTTCAGTCGGGACTCGATGTCACACCAACAACGGTGATCATGTTATGCCTGCTTTCGGGCATTGTGTTCGGCGGCCTGATTCTCGTGTTTCAAGAGAATCTGCTGTCGGCCACAATCGGACTCGTCATGGGGTCGATTCTGCCGTTGCTTTTCGTAATGTTCGCGCGAATGAGACGCCAACGTCTGATGACACAACAGTTGCCAGGCATGATCGAAGAACTGGCTCGCTCGGCAACGACAGGACGAAGCATCGACCAGTGTTGTGCCATGGTGGCCGACGATACGCCGGAGCCGTTGGGATCGGAGTTGCGAGTTTGCGCACGTCGTATGCAAATGGGGGAAGACGTTGCGTCGTCACTCCGAGATTTGCCTGAGCGAACAGGAATCGTCGCGTTGAACATCCTCGTGACGACATTGGCCGTGCATCAAGAAACCGGTGGCGACCTCGTCATGGTTCTCGAACGCTTGGCTCAAACAATTCGCGACCGCCTGTTGTTCTTGGGACGTTTGCGAGCCATCACGATCGGCAGTCGTTGGACGGCAATTTTGATGATTGCTTTACCACCGCTGATCATCATGTTCTTCACTTTGCGAGAGCCGACTTACCTGAGCCAGTTGATGAGCACCTACTGGGGCAAGTTCATGACGATCGCCGCCGTGATCCTCGACCTCATCGGCTCCGTCATTGTGTTGTCGATTCTGCGTGGCAGCCAACGAACTTAACGAACGAGAAACTTCAGGTAGGTCTTCCATTTCAACCAGCGATTGTTGGCGACGGTTTCAATCATGATCACAACCACCGGATTCTTGATCGCGTTTTACAGCCTGTGTGGCGTGATCATCGCTTTGGCGTTGACTCAATATTTCCGACGCCGACGTCGAGAAAAACTGCTGTCGCAGCGACCGCATGAAGAGGTCGCACGACTCGATCGTTTGCAGATGGAACTCAAAGAGGCCGAGCAACGACACGCCGAACGTTTGCAGAATGCAGCCAATGTGGCTGTCGATCCGCCACATCTTTCGATCGTCAAACCACAAGCGGCAGCATCCATGATGCCGTCAACGGCGTCGAGTGCAATGGCCATGACTCACGCGAACTCTTCACAAGCGACAACCGAAAACGAACCTGCTGGCCGCGTTCGGTCGTATCAGTCACAAGAACATGGAACGACGACCTGGCAAGACCGAACGTTGTTCTCGGCCTCAACTCAATCGGGCTGGCGCGGCAGCGCCGCAATCCCGCGACTCGAGCCACAAGATTTCCCGTCCGTTGATAAGAGCGATTACATCTTCGGCTCATCCACTCCAGTGCTCGCCTCTTTCTTACCTGAGACGGAAGACTCAAAACGGACATTGGCTCGCGAGTTGAAACAAGCGGGTGATTACGCTCCGCACGCTTTGGAGAATTTGGCCGCCACTCGATTCGCCCTGATGATCGGTGCGTTGTTCGGCGGTGGGTTGTTAGTCGCCGTCTTGCCGCGAGTCATCGAACGACCACTGTTGCTGGGAACGCTCGTGCTCGCGGCGCTCGGCTGGGCTATTCCCGCGCTGATCGTTCGGAGCCGCGCGAAGACACGTCGCACCGAAATCGAACTCGCGATCCCCGACATGATGGATATGCTCAATATGTGCGTGAGCCAAGGTCTGACCGTCCCCGATTCGATCGCTCGAGTCGCTCGCGACTTGAAACCCGTTTATCCCGCGCTGGCTCAAGAACTCTCAATCGTCGTTGATCAAACCAAAGTTGGCACGTTGAACGAGGCGCTGACGAATTTCGCCCAGCGGATCGACATTCCGCAAGTGGACTCATTCGTATCGCTCATCACGCAGACCGAACGGATGGGAACGAGCGTGTCAGAAGCGCTCACCGATTACTCGGACACGATGCGTGAAAGCTTGCGGCAACGAGCAGACGAACGAGCGAATCAGGCTTCGTTCTCGCTGCTGTTCCCGACCGTGTTCTGTTTGATGCCCGCCGTCTTCATGTTCCTGATGGGGCCTGCCATCATCGAAATGGCCAAGTTCACCGATGCTGGCGGACTACAAGGTTTGAACGACGGACGCCAAGCACTCCGCGTTCTCAATCAGCAACAGATTCGCTCCGGTCGAGCAGGAACCGGTGGCACTGTCGGCGGCGGTGGTGCGAATCCTTAATTTGGTAACGCCACGTTTACGTAACCGACATGCTCCGTAAGCTCAACTCAAAGAAAAAAGCCCGGTCTTCCTGACGAAGCCCGGGCTTCAGTTTTTCGTAGCACGGTTTTCTAATCGTGCAATCAGACAACACGATTACTTCTTCGTCGCTGCCGCGTATCGGCGAGCAACTTCGTCCCAGTTGATCACAGCGAAGAATGCTCCGATGTAATCCGGTCGGCGGTTTTGGTACTTCAGGTAGTAGGCGTGCTCCCAAACATCGAGACCGAGGATCGGAGTGTGACCTTCGGAAAGTGGTGAGTCTTGGTTGGCCGTACTCTCGACGAGCAAGCGTCCGCCGCCATCGACTGACAACCAAGCCCAACCGCTGCCGAAGCGAGTGGTCGCAGCTTTGGTGAACGCTTCTTTGAAAGCCGCGAAGCCACCCAATTGAGCGGTGATCGCAGCAGCCAGTTCGCCAGTCGGCTCACCGCCGCCGTTGGGCTTCAGGATCGTCCAGAACAACGCGTGATTGGCATGTCCGCCGCCGTGGTTACGGATGACCGGGCGAATCGCTTCCGGAATCGTCGTCAAGCCGCGGAGCAATTCTTCGACCGACTTCGAAGCCAACTCTGGATGCTTCTCGATCGCACCGTTGAGATTGGTGATGTAGGTCTGATGGTGCTTGGTCCGGTGAATGTTCATCGTTTGTGCGTCGATGTGTGGTTCGAGCGCGTTTTCGGCATACGGCAGATCGGGCAGTGTAAAGGCCATGACAAAACTCCTGTGACATTCGTGCGAACGCAATCATGCGTGACACGATGGCTTGTGAAAACGTCGAGCAAACCACTCGACCAAATCCCGGAGACGGCCATGACAGCCGCCACCACGACGGCGGGCATTGTAGGCGTTGCCGATGTCGTCACAACCAATACCGTGTTTGGATTTCAGGAGCGTCCGAACTAACGTCCGTAATGTGGCCGAGTCGCTCCGCGACTCGGCGTCGAGTTGCGGAGCAACTCGACCACAAAATCTCGCGGCAGAAGCGTCAAACGCAGCAATAACGATGTCAGGAGTCCAACATGATTCAGGGATATCCAACGAGTCCACCAAGTGTGGCTCAACGTTCCGCGTCGCGATTCAGCGCGCGATCCAACACTCGACTCGCAATGCGGAGCGTCGTGCCACACTTGGTATTCATCGCACTCCAATTGTTGTTCGCGGCCGGATTGATCGCGGGCGAGCCGGTCGAACCAGTTTCGTTCGGGCACGCGAGAGTGACCAACGCTTGGAAGGCATATGCAGGCTTATTGACGTTCGGTCGCGGACAGACGCTGGCCTTGGTCGATGACGGCTGCAAGCTGTCGATGCCTGAATGGTCGACGCCAGTGGATGGACGACCGAAGGTGCTCGTGTCGTATGACAGCATTGACGGTGACGATGATCCCAAACACGAAGGTCGCGGCTATCACGGATCGACGATCGGCGTTCCCTCGTCGCTCAATTACCAAGGAAAGTGGGGGGTCGCCTACAACAATCAAGTGGCGGTCATTCGAGGTCTCGAATGCTGTCATTGCAAAGTGGCCGACAGCAAAACTCTCGCGGCGGGTCTGCAATGGATCATCGACCATCACGCGAAGTACCACATCACGACAGTCAATCTGGCACCGGTTGATGACCTGGCTCACGACAAGCCGGTCGCGACAGAGATCGACGACAAACTGGCCGAACTTCGCAAACTCGGCATTTGGGTCAGCGCACCGACGGGCAATCATGGTTTCACGAATGGCATCTCCTGGCCGTCGTGCCAACCTAACTGTTTCGCGATTGGAGCCGTGAGTCCCGGAAAGGATGTGGTCACTCAAGACCGCCACGACAAAGTCGATCTCTTAGTCCCCGCCGCCGCCACAAGTTCCTCGAACGCCATAGTCTGTGGAGCTGTCATGTTGCTGCGTGAAGCAATCGAAAAGAACAAATACGACTGGCAAGCCGACGGCAAGAACCTCCCCGAAGCCATGATGGCCATCCTCCAAAAGACCGGCACTCAGATCGTCGATGAGCAAACGAAACAAACCTACCGCCGCCTCGATGTGCTCGCCGCTCTACAACACGTCTCAGCAAAACCGTAGCCGCAAGCTGCCAGCTTGAGAACGTATTGATCAGGTTGATCCACTCATCCGAATCACAAAAATTGAATGGTGACTTTGAAGCATTCGGCTCGTCACGCGGAGCGGTGACAGCTACGT
>CAIJTL010001326.1 GCA_903823545.1 uncultured Planctomycetaceae bacterium | reverse complement strand
TTTCTTGATGGGCGGCACCACCTGGCAGATAAATGAAGATGACCGACTTGGCGGTTCCCTCTTTGCTCTCGTACTTCTTGATATCCGCTCGCGCCTTCAACGCGAAATAATCAGCCAATGAAAGGCCGATTCCAGCGCAAAAACCAACATGCAAAAAATCACGACGTGAGGGACGCATTGACATGGCTCAGCTCCTTGAAACTGAAGTTTGGAATTCACTGGGTTGATGTTTGAAGAAAATTTGACCGAAACTCGACTAGCCGCTTGGGTCAGTCTCTTGGAAAGTCATCATTCACGAGCACCAGAGAATGACGAACGTAATGGTGGGCACCGGCAGTCAATTTTTTAGGTGGGAACTTGCGGGAACTCTTCGGGTCATATCGGCAACTACCCATAAGTCGGCGTATAGGGAATCGCTGAGCCAAGGAAATGTCAAGGCTGCGCCGGAAAACTCTACCATTCCCCAGCCAAACTGCCGTGAAGGTGCGCGATGATTGCGCCAAATTTCCCTCTTGCCCACTGTTGAGGAATCATAATCCTTTACGTTTCCAATCGTTGAAGAATCCGGCAATCCTTCCCATTTCCCCTGGCAGGAACTTTGCTGCTGTGATGTGGCCAGCGTCGAGCCACACTAACTCCGGTTGTTTTCCAATCGATTCCCACAAAGCAATTGTTGCTGCTGGCGGAATGATTTCATCGTTCTTAGCTGCAACCATTAGGACGTCTCGGTCGCGGAGTAATGCTCCATACGTGACTGGGTCAACCGAGGCCAATGTTTGAACGAACGACTCACGAGTTTCTTCCATCGCCAGCCATTGCCGTCGAAATGCCTCGGCATCTGGGTGATCTTTGTCCCATAAAAACTCAGCCAAGCGGCCACCACCGAGGTAATTCGCAACTTTGCGAAATCGCGGTTCACCGGCAGCTGAAAGCGAAGACATGATTCCGCCAAGGCTAATCCCAGTCACGCCGAGGCGCTGCTTATCCACCTCCCGACGTGACGACAACCACGCGGCGGCTCGACGGATATCAAGGACCGCCTGAGTCATTCCTTCAACGGTCTCGCGTGGGTCACGAGAGATCATCCGTCGCGCCGACTTCGAACTACGTCGCTCTCCATAGTACGGCATTTTCACGAACAACGCAGCGACATTCGCTCGCGCCAATGCGCTCGCGACTGTTTGTGAAAGAGGAAATTCGCCACCAAGAATGTGCAGAACGACAACACCGGGAAACGGGCCTTTCCCGGCTGGCTGAAAATACTCCGCATGTACCGTGTTGTTTTCCTCAACCGTAGTCTCAACTGGGGAAGGAAACGTTACTGCGTGAACTCGCATTGCCCCCGATTCGCGACGGAGTTCTGCCTCGGAATCGAATCGGTGTGATTTCAGGCGAAATTGCGCCGGGACTGCTTGCTCGTTTTCCGCGGGAGTGAATTCAATGGTGCTTTGGTCTGCGACATCGGCAAACCAATGGTGTTCCTCCGAAAATGCCTGCGGAGCCTTTGCAAGAATCACGAACACCATCGCAATTAGGCAAACGACCGATGATCTGCTAACCCTGGATTCTCGAAGAACTGCTAACGCGGCTTCGGACATTATTCACCAAGCGGTCGAGTCTGGAATCGGATTCCTCAGCGCAACCCGCGACCAAGCCAAGATGCTCCTGGAATCGGTCGAGTCGGGTCGGAGAGTTGCTGCTCTTCTGACGGAGCGGGAACGATGACGGGCGGCGTTTGGTTGGTCAATCTTGGTCGAAACATCACCGCCAATAACAACGGCAGATACCACAACACATAAGTGCCTCCTTGCTGCGGATACCAAAGCTGCGTCGCCACAATGATTGCAGTGGAATGTCCCAGGAGATGCTCGAGGTTTTTTTCTCTCGGCAAAAACGAGAGTGCCATCAACATCACAAAGAATGCAATGATGACGGGGACTCGATAAACCGCGTCGTAATTGCTCCAGAAGCCAATCGTCTCGCTGTTGAGCTTTAAGCAACTCCAGTCGATCGAACCGATAATCTGCTTCGTGAATGAATAAGAATCCGCAGACGTTAGCAAAAGGCTCGACAGCAAAACCGCTCCAACAACGCCCAGCGCAATCGCGAACCGACCAGCTCCTTGTTTCCCGTAAAATACGGCCCAGAGCGGTAACAAGAAGACCGGGAAAAGCAACGTTCCACACGCAAGGCCCATCAAACTCCCGGCGACCAGAGGATTTCGATATGACACGAAAGCCCAAACGATTAACGCTGCTGGCAAAACATGATTGACTTTCCCAACGTCGATTGCCGTGCAGGGCAGTAACAAATACAGCGTTGCCATCGCCAAGCCGATATTTACGTCTGCAAACAATCGACGTCCCAAAAACCAGAGGCCAGTAACAACGGCCAAGTGAGCCAGCACGGCAGTTGATCTTGCGGCAATTTGTTCGACGGACCAAAAGTCACTCGAATTCTGGTAGTGATTTGAAGCGACGAGCTCAGAAGTTTGAACAACTGGAGCGGCCAATAAACGAGCCGTTGGTCCCGGTTGAATCTCTTCTGATGTCGGCTGCTCGGGCGTCGTGTCTTGCCGCTTCAGCATCTCGTCTGCTCGCCGAACGGTTTCGACAGTTACTCGTGTCGGCGGCTCGGCAATCACCTTACTCATTAAAAACGTAAACGCGGCAACCGCCAAAAAAGCCATGCCCGCGTAATTCAAGTTCTGTTCGAACAAGGGACGGCGTTTCCAGAAGCTGTCGCTAAAGAGTCGTCCGAGCAGCAAGCCTGTGGCCACAAACATCCACACATAACCCAGTGATGGATTGTGTTGGACCAGCAACTGCCCCGGAGCAATCGCCAGGAGTAATGCCAGATCGACATTGCGGAGTGAGACCACTCGGTTGAATCGAAAGAAAACGGCAACAATCAACAACAGCGACAGGTAGAACCAAGTCGCATCGTTGACCGAATAGCCCCGAAGGATGACGTCCATACTTTAAGAAGGCTGACGATGCTCGGCCTGAGACCATTCACCGCAGCAGCCGTCTCCTGATTTGAGTGGGGTTCGCACGAATTCTCCGAACTCTGCGAGCATACGAATTCCATTTTGGCACAGGCTCCACCCGTGCTCCCACCGACGATTGAAGGGGGACAGAATAAGCCGCCAATTCCAGCAATCAAACAAAATTATGGGCGCAAGACGGATTTCGGCAGAACCCACCAGGAAGTTTGGGGAGCGCTACGACGTTCGGAAATCAGAACCCAGCCGACAAAACCTGTGCAACTCGCAGGACACCCCTGCCACTATTAACAATCCGAAATGTGAGCTCGGCTTACGGCACATACTCACCATCCGCATCAATGACATCCGGCAGAATCAGTTCACGTCGAGATGGCTCAGGTGGAACATTCGGCACATTTTCAAGAGCCGGCAATCGTGGCCCTCCATTGACCTGAGGCAACTGCGGCAAGGGTTTAAGACGCAATTCTTTCGTGATCGGACGAGCTTCGATATCGCCGTCAGCAAGATCATCTTTAGGCGGTGGCGGCGGTGGCAATGAGCCTCGTCTTTGGACGCTGACCTCGCGAGGAGGTTGAGGCACGCGATCAGTGGATTTCAAAAATGCTTGAACGTGAGCACCCTGACCACCGGAGAGTTTTGACGCACTTCGCAAAAACTCGGTCGATCGAGGATCCTTGTCGCAGTAGAGCATAACTCCGACCAGAAACAACCGATCGGGATCACGAACATTCGCATCCGTCCAATCTGCGACCCGCTGGAGGTATTCGGTTTTGTGGACAACATTTTCAACACCATAAACAGCATCCAGCGACACTGCGTTCTTTGGCCAAGTTGAGTCAACCTGCAATCCACGTTTCAATTTCATGACAGCATGCGAATAGCGTCCCATCGCCACGAGAGCAAAAGCTTGTCGAAAGTAAACGTCGGCGCGGTCTTCTGCTTCGCGTTGAGCTTCCAAGTATCGCAGATAGCCTTTGACAAATTGGCCATCACGCAACAATCGGTCTCCTTCTGCTTGAAACTGACGACTTCGATCTTTCCCCGCTCGCGAAGAAGCACTGACCGGGCGAAACGTCGAAGCAACATCCACTTCCGACGGAGATCCTTCGTAACGCTCTGCGTGAAGCTGCAAGACCTCCTGCATGTTCGCGCCTCCCGGCGGCGGAGGTGGAGGCAACATACGCCGCGTTACGCGAACCGGAGCTGGCGGCGGACTGGTAACGACGACCGTTGGGCTAACCGGGATGACCGTCGTTTGTCGGATCACGGTCGGACCGAAAAACGGACTCCACGATGAATAACCGATGCTCGAATATCCGCTGTAGTACCCGCCAGGAACAGCCAAGACACCCACGCCAACTGCCGGATAAACCGGAGGCCCGTACCAACCGGTCACGCAGTGCGGATGGACGAAGTAGCCTGGCCCATAGATGCCGCCATAAACCGTAACGTGGTGCCGATGATTCGCCTGAGCCGGTGACACACAGAGAACACTCACCAACATCAGCAACAGCCCAAGC
>CAIJTL010001325.1 GCA_903823545.1 uncultured Planctomycetaceae bacterium | reverse complement strand
TTCTGAAGGGATCAGCATTTCCCGCTCGATCCCCTTCAAGACTTGCTGAGGGAACTCAACCGGCAATGGGAGACGAGGCAGATCCTTCAGCATCGCAGAGATCTGCTTGATTTCGGACAATTCTTCCCTGGCCTCGTCGCGTTCCGAAATTTGCTGCTCGACGATCGACCGCTCGGCGGCGGTCAACTCACCGTCGTGGTAGGCAGAAAGCAAGTTGTCGGTGGGCGAGGACATTTCGGCGGGTCTCAATTTTGGAGGAGGGCAATTTGCGGGAGCGGGCCAATCGGAGTGGAGGCCCACTGATGCTTGTCTGACCAAATTTTGTTCCAGAAAGTTCCCACACTGACGAGCGTTGCGAAAAATCGCAGACATTTCAATCCCGAATCGGTCGTTCGCGACATTCGATCGGGCCGCGTTTCGCGAGTTATTTGCCGAAAAATCCCACCTATTCCGATTCGGGCGATTGCAGCTAGATTCTCACAGATCAAGAAAGCTGGTTGGCGGCATCTGTCGTATCGGTCTGTGGGACTTGAGACGCATGAGCAATTCGTGGCGATGTTTATTGGCGAGTGCTTGTTTGACGGCTTTAATCGGCTGCCATCCTAAGTTCACTCGCGCGCCAGATCTTGTTCCACGAACGACAGCACAGGATCGCGCACTTTGGAACTACTTTGATCCTTTCCCAGACGACTCCGGTGCTCCGACGACCGACCATCGACCAGCCGGTGGAAATATTCAGCGGACCGTACCACGACAGGCTCTCGAAAAGGATTCGATTACCTTTCCATTCCGTGGACAGTCGGCACCACCGCGACCTGAGGCTCGTCTGAATCCCAAGACGGCGAACGTCGTGCAGCCGTAATTGGCTGAGTGCATCCCTGATCGGCGTAAAATGGGTGGGCTGCGGGGTTGTTGGCGTCTTTTTCACGAGGCGTTTCATCGGGTTGCGAAGATCGCCGTTGATCCCCAATGACGTCTCAAGCTAATGTCCCGCTCGCTTTGAGAGCACTGTTTCCGGTGGACCGAAGCAAACCAAGATCTGTTCGCAATGTAAGGCACCGGAGTGTTCTAGGATTTTGTTCGCCCCTCAATGTAAGGAGACTGTTCGTGGCCAAAGACAAGAATGACGAAACCGAAGTCGCTGCCGCCCCTGCCGCCCCTGCTGCTCAGCAACAAACGCTGACGGTGGATGACGCTACTGTGAGCGCCGGCTATGCCAACTTCTGCCGTGTTTCGAGCACGCCAGAAGAATTGATTTTGGATTTGGGTTTGAACCCAAACCCATATGCTCAAGGCAATGTGACGGTTCACGTCGGCCAGCGGATCATCATGAATCACTACACCGGCAAGCGATTGCTGAGCGCCCTCTCGATGGCCCTTCAGCGCCACGAACAAGCCTTTGGTGTTTTGGAGACGGACGTCCGCCGCCGCGTAAAGCCGACTACCACAGCAACACGTTAGTCGTTCGTCGCCTGAGTCGACCACTCGTTTGGAAACTGAATTCGCAAGAACTCAGCCACTCTGAACTGTGCGAAAATAAACAGCCTGACCGCCTCTTGGCAGTCGGGCTGTTTTCGTTTTATGTCGGGTGGTTTATGCCGAGTGGAATTTGACCTTGCAGGACATTCTGGACTTTGCTGAACGGGCCTTCGTAGAATCCCGCCGTTTCCCGCCACGGTTCGCATTCGGCTTTGGCCAATGTCCCGCCTGATTCGCCCTCCTCCGCAATTCATAAGGTCACGGCATGAGGTTTCGCGTCCAAGCCGCAGTCGCTGGCATCGCTAATGGTGTCTCATCATCAGTGATTTGTTTGAGCGTTTTCGCACTCAGTGTTTTTTCTGGTTGCCAGAAACAAGACGAAATCACTCGATACACCGTGAAGAAGCTGGCACCGGTCGAAAAACAATCGTCATCCGAATCGTCAGGCAAAGAAGAGGGCGCCCGGTTACCGGCGACTGCCGATCAAGGTCCTCCTGATCGTGACCGAATGCTCGCCGCGATCGTTCCGCACGGAAAGATGGCTTGGTTCTTCAAGATGACCGGCCCGCGCGAACCCGTTGCTGAAAAGATGGAAGACTTCTTGAAGCTGATCGGTTCGCTGAAGTTCGCGGATGGCGATGAGGCTCAGCCCGAATGGACTCTTCCCGAAGGCTGGACATCGGAGAAAGGAAACGGCCTCCGTTTCGCAACACTCCGGGTGAAGGTAGGTGATGAAACCCTCGAAGCGACAGTGATTCCGCTTCCGGCACCTGACCCCACTTCCGCCGATTATGTGCTCAGTAATGTCAACCGCTGGTGTGAGCAGATGGGGCTTCCAGCCTTGAAGAAGTCTGACCTCACGTCCGAGGAACGCCCGAAGAATGCAGAGATCAAACAGATCGATGCTGCCGGGACGACAGTCACTTTGGCAAACCTCGTCGGGCGTCAAAAGTCTGACGGAATGGGGGCCGCGCCGTTCGCTCCTTTTGCTGGCGGTAAAAAGGCACCATCTCGCCCGAAGCCAACAGAACAACCGAAGCAAAATGCAGGACGACCGAAGTGGACGGTTCCCGAAGGCTGGAAAGAAACCGAAGGGAATCAATTCTCACTTGCCGCGTTTGCAGTTCAGGCTGATGGCAAGTCGGTGAAGACGACCGTCAGCACTGCTGGCGGCGACTTGCTGCAGAACGTCAATCGTTGGCGCGGCCAGTTGCAATTGCCCGAATGGTCACAAGAAGAATTTGTCAAAGCGATCAAGACACTGAAGGTCGATGGTGTTGAATCCCCTTTGGTTGAACTGGTCGGGACCGACGCTCGCACGAGCCAGCCTTCTTGCACGTTGGGAGTTATCGTCCCGCAAGGGGGGCAAGCGTGGTTCTTCAAACTGACAGGTGATGTCGGCTTGGCGCAGCGTGAGAAAGCGAATTTCGAGATGTTCGTGCAGTCCGTGAAGTTTCCCAAGTAGGAGCTCGCTCATGGCGACTGATCTTTTGAATGACAACCCCCAGGCTGAAACGCCTGATGAATCTCACGGATTTTCCCAGCAAGCGACCTCCGCATTGGGGCCGACGATTGTCGCCATTCTCAGGCCGCTGGCTTCGTTGAAGTTGACGGTCGCTTTATTGGCGATGTCGATCTTCATCGTGCTGGCTGGAACGATGGCCCAAGTCGATAAAGATATTTGGCAGGTCGTCGATGAATACTTTCGCTGCTTGGTGGCGTGGATCGACCTGCAGATTTTCTTCCCGCCATCGTTCTTTCCAAACAAACCCAACATTCCCGATTGGATGGTCGTCCCGTTTCCCGGCGGATGGCTGATCGGCGCGTTGATGTTCTTGAATCTCGCCGCTGCACATGGCCTGCGGTTCCGACCTCAAGCGTCGGGATCGCGCCTACTAGGAGGTCTTGCCGTCATTGGTCTTGGCGGTTTGACGACTTGGCTGGTTGTTGTCAGCGGTAGTAGTTCAGACGGCCTGCAAGCCAATAGCTGGATCACATGGGGGTCCGTTTGGTTGTTGTTCAAGTTGGGGCTGACCGCATCAGTCGTTGCAATGTTCAACATGCTGCGGCAACTGGCCCCCAAAGAGAGTGGCGGGGTATCGTCATTCGAATTTGTGAAATCAACACAGGGGCTTGTGGGCACGGCAAGTAGCATCGGCCTAGCGGTCCTCACCATGTGGTTGTGGTACGAAGGTGAAGATGCGCAGCTCGACGATTCGTCGATGCGTATCTTGTGGCAATTGGTGAAAGGAACGATCGCGGGGCTCGTGCTGCTGCTTGGCTGTTGGATGGTTTTCAAGAAACGAGCCGGCGTTGTGCTGATTCACGGCGGCATTGGCTTGATGATGCTCAGCGAGCTACTCGTCGGGATGACCGCCGTCGAAAGTCAGATCTCTTTGCTGGAAGGGGAGCGTGCCAACTTTGCTCGCGACATCCGTTCGTTTGAATTGGCAGTCGTCGAATCCGGCAGCGGAGACGAGGAAACACACGCGGTTGTGGATGGCAAGCGATTGGTGAAGGGCTTTGTTCCCGAACGGCTCGACAAAGATGGAAAGCCGACGACGGCGTCCACTCCTGCCGGGAAGGTGACTCACGAAGTCTTGCCGTTCGACGTCCAGGTAGTCGAGTACTTCAAAAACGCAGACATTCGTCGCGTTCAAGATTCCGACAAGAATCCGGCGACCGACGGAAACGGAAAGCTCTGGATTCTTGAGCCCGCTCGCGCATCCACCGGAACCGATGCCGATAGCAAAGTCGATTACCCAGCTGCTTACGTAAAACTCACGAAGCGTGGCACAGACGAAGTGATCGGCACCTATGCCGTCAGCGTCATGTTGTCGGAACAAGGGCAATTGGATCAGGTAACCGTCGACGGGAAAACGTTTGATGTCTCGCTGCGATTCAAGCGTTACTACAAGCCGTATACCGTCGAACTGCTCGACGTTCGCAAAGACGATTACATCGGCACCGACACGCCACGCAATTATTCGTCCGATATTCACCTGATCGACACGGCTCACGGCAGCGAGTTGACCTATCACATTTGGATGAACAACCCGCTCCGTTATGCGGGCGAAACGTTTTATCAAAGCGGATATCACAAGGTTCCGCTGACTGGTGTCGAAGGGACGTCGTTGCAACTCGTCACCAACACCGGTTGGATGATTCCTTATGTGGCTTGCATGATCGTGGCCGTCGGCATGTTGGCCCACTTCTGCATCGCGCTCTTGAGATTCTTGGATCGACGCACGCGAGAAACCCTTCCGATAGAGACAGCCACCGGCGGACTCGGACTTGGTGGTAAGGCGCTTGCGGATGACGTCTCCAGTAACGGCCGTGGTCCGAAAAATGTCCCGGTCCGAAAAGGGAAGAGTTTTGACGTCGATCCTTCGGCGTCAAAAGGACCAGCCTGGGTTCCGATTCTCGCAGTGGTAGTAATGGCGCTTTACGTTGGCAGTAAGGCGCGTCAGCCGCATGTGGGACCGAACGATTTTGACTTTGGCGAATTCGGCAAGTTACCAATCGTTGCGGATGGTCGCGTGAAGCCGATCGATACATACGCGCGCAACACATTGCGAATCATTTCCGGAAGCGAAACCTACAAGGACAGCGATGACCGCTATCAGCCTGCGATTCGCTGGTTGTTGGACGTGATCGCACGACCGGACGAAGCGAAAAAGCATAAGGCGATCCGAATCGACAACCTCGATGTCACCGAAGCATTGGGGCTCAAGCCGCGGAAAGGCTTTAAATACGCGCCGTCCGAATTCACCGATCGCGAAGACGAAAAGGATTTGAAGTTTAAAGAGACCCGCTTCGGCAAAGTGGCTGCTCAAGCGGATCAAGCTCGCGAAAAGGGGACTCGTAACCTGAGTGTCTCGGATCGCAAAATTCTGGAATTCGAACGCAAGTTCGGGATGTACGACACGCTGACCTTCTTCCGACGCACTCCCGAAGCCGAGAAAGAGTCGCCCGAATTCAATTTGCTATCAGCCCATCGACTGTCGGGTGCGTTGAAGCAACGCAAGATGCCGCTCGTCGTTCCACCTCGCAGCGCGACTGGTGAGAAGTCGAATGCCAATGATTGGCTCCCGTATTCGATGGCCAACTTCTTGGAGCCGATTGAAACCGATGAAGGGCATCACGGTTGGGCTCAGAAACTCCATGATCTGCTCGATGAGCGATTCGTTCCGATGCTGCGAATGCAGGCGGGGCGTCGCGACATCACTGACGATCAACGGATGGAAGTTCAACGTGAATTGAAGCAGAACCTCGATCTCAAAGATTGGCTCGCGTCACGCTATTTGTCCGGTACTTCCAAAGAAGAGCAGCAAGCGAAAGCTTTGCCTGCCAACCCCGCAGTGACGGCGTGGACTCAAATCTTAGGAGCCTATGAAGAGGGCAACGCTGCGAAATTCAATCGAGCGGTTGCGGCCTACCGAGCTGAACTTGACGGCCGATCGCTGCGAGAAGTGAATCTCTCTCGAGTCAGCTATGAATGGTTTTTCAATCAGTTTCAGCCGTTCTTCTTAGCGTCCATGCTGTATGCCTTCGTCTTCCTCGTGGCAACGCTCTCTTGGCTCGGCTGGACCAACACGCTCAATCGCACGGCATTCTGGATGACCTGCTTCACGCTCGTCTTACATACGTTTGCGATGATCTCACGAATTTACATTTCCGGTCGGCCACCGGTCACGAACTTGTACTCGTCCGCAGTCTTCATTGGCTGGGGGACCGTCGCGCTGGGGATCATTCTGGAATCGGTCTATCGGATGGGGATCGGAAACGTCGTTGCATCGGTCACCGGGTTTGCGGCACTGTTGATCGCGCACTATTTGGCTGGTGACGGCGATACCTTCGTCGTGCTGCAAGCTGTTCTCGATACTCAGTTCTGGTTGGCGACGCACGTTACGACGATCAATCTCGGTTACTCGACGACGTTCCTCGCCGGAATGCTCGGAGTGCTGTATGTCCTCCGTGGCTTCTTCACTCGGTCGCTGACGCCCGATGTTGAGAAGAACCTCAGCCGCATGATCTATGGAACGCTGTGCTTCGGCATCTTCTTCAGCTTCGTCGGGACAGTGCTTGGTGGTCTGTGGGCCGATGACAGTTGGGGGCGCTTTTGGGGCTGGGACCCGAAAGAGAACGGTGCTCTCATCATCCTGTTGTGGAATGCCGTTGTGCTCCACGCTCGCTGGGACGGCATGGTGAAGAATCGCGGTATGGCGGTCCTGTCGATCGCCGGAAACATCACCACCAGTTGGTCGTGGTTTGGCGTCAATGAACTCGGCGTTGGCTTGCACAGCTACGGATTCACTGAAGGCGTCTTAATGGCCTTGGGGATCTTCGTCCTGACTCAAGTGGCCGTGATCATCGTGGGCTGTAATCCCAAGAGCCAATGGGCCAGCTTCAAGAAAGACGCCGAACCGGCAAACGCATAATGCGAGATCGAAAGACCTCCGAAGTCTCAGAGACTTCGGAGGTCTTGGTTTGTCGGCTTAACGCAGTTATGTCCTGGAAAGCGTTTGCCGAATCTTTTCGAAAACAATTACAGCTTCGCGTCGATGTTGACCCAGGTCTTCTTCTCGAATGATTCGAGCGTTGCGTCGGCGACCGCTTGGGCCAGCGCACCGTGGTCGAAGCCGGGGACGCAGTCGCGGCCTTCAACGATCGCAGAGACGAATTCCCATACGAGGTCGTAGCGAAAGACGGTGCTCGGCACGCCGTCGTGCGGATTGCGTGGGCTGCCGGGGATGACGAGGAACTCGCGTGGGACCGGGCGTTTTTCCATCGTGCCGCCGTGTTTGCCGATCACGATGTTGTTCGGATCGGTGAGCTGATACGCGGCGGAGCCTTCGCTGCCGTTGACCTCGGCCCATTCGTAGCCGAAGCCGTTGTTGTGGTGTCCTTTCATCAGCGTGCTACCTTCCCACACGCCGGTCGCACCGTTCTCGAACATCCCAATCAGCGATGACCAGTCATCGACTTCGGATGGAGCACACGATTGACCGTCGACCGTTTTTTCTCGCGTG
>CAIJTL010001324.1 GCA_903823545.1 uncultured Planctomycetaceae bacterium | reverse complement strand
GAGTCCCTTCTTGCCGTGAAAGCCGTATCGCGTCGCGAGGATGATGTCTCGTGTTTCGTCTCGATGCAGACAGGCCCACAACGCTTTTTGAACCGCCTCGCTGCCGGATGCAGCCCACATCACGGTCTGCAATCGGCTACCACCCGGTGATGCTTGCAGGCTCTTGACCAATCGTTCGGTCGCACGAGTTTCGATTTCCGTGATCGCGTTGTACGCGGTCAACGGCACCGCCATGTAATAGTCATCAAAGCCGGTTGCTGGGCTGAGCATCTCTGCGGACCAGCCCATGTACCCCGCCAGACGTCCAAGCCAACGCTTGGGATTATGCCCCAAGTTGGCGACCAACACGCCGGAGCTGTAGTCGTACAGCCGTCGATTTTCTGGAGTCCAATGAAACACGCCCGCCGACTTCGCCAGCACCGCTTGCGTCGGAGTAAACGTTCTCAATGCGAGCGCCTCACGTTCGGCAACAACTTGGCGAGCGGCATTAGATTGAGCTTCATTCGGGAACTGGATTGCTTGAGTCATGATGAGTCTTTCAGGTGGGCTACTTGAGGAGTGCTTTGAAACCAGCTTGCTCAAAGTGATAGTCTGTGGTCAGTGCTTCAGTCAGGCCGTAGTCGGTCATTATGACAAATGAAATGCAGTCGGTGAGCGACCATTCTTTGTCAGGACGCTTTCCAAAGAGTTCCACGCCACGTTCAAACAATTCTTCATTGGGCGGAACGATTTCCACTTTGCGATTGGCTTTGAGCAGACCAATCAACGGGACCAGATGACGTCGCCGAGAAAACGATGACAGCGCATTACCGAGTTCCATCAGAATGTAATCCGTGAGAACAACTCGGCCTCGCCATTGACTCCCAATTTCCATCGCGCGTTGCCGGTCTATGTCATCAGCATTGATGATTGCAAGATAGTACGACGTGTCCGCAAACAAAGCTTTCATGGCCGCTTCGGAGTTCCGTAAAGGTAGTGGTCATGGTTGCGAGCCATATCCGGCGGCATGTCTTTGATGACGCCAATAAACGGCTTCAAAGAATCAAGCAGTGTCGGGCCATCAGCGTCGTCTTGTATCAAATGCACTTCAACCGCTGACCCTTCAGGCAACGTGCTGGGTTCGTCAAGCACGACGACACCATTCTGAATGTGGCCGGAAACAGTCATCTCGAAGCTCCTTTGTTGATGTTTGCTCGGCGATGATTTGACGCACTCTTGAAGACGAATCCAAGAGCAAACTGAGTTCACGCCTCCAACAAGATTCGCAGCATCCGTCGGAGCGGCTCTGCGGCACCCCAGAGTAACTGGTCGCCGATCGTGAAGGCTCCGAGGTATTCCGGTCCCATTGCCATTTTGCGGATACGGCCAACGGGGATTGTTAGCGTGCCGGTGACGGCGACGGGAGTCAGTTCGCGAATCGTTGCTTCGCGTGTGTTCGGGACGACCTTCGCCCAAGCGTTGTCGGCAGCAATCATCGCCTCGATGTCGGCGATTGGAACGTCTCGTTTGAGCTTGAACGTCAACGCTTGGCTGTGGCAGCGCATTGCTCCGACTCGGACGCAGAATCCATCGACTGGAACCGCAACAGTTCCGAAGCCGTCTCCTTGACCGAGGATTTTGTTGGTCTCGGCCATTCCTTTCCATTCTTCTTTGGAGGTGCCGTTGCCGAGGTCTTTGTCGATCCAAGGAATCAGCGAGCCGCCCAGCGGCACACCGAAATTGGCGGTCTCTGTGGCCGATAGGCTTCGCTGCTTGGCGATGACTTTGCGGTCGATTTCGAGGATCGCGCTCTTCGGGTCATCGAGCAGCGATTTGACCTCGGCGTTGAGCGTGCCGAATTGAGTCAGCAATTCGCGCATGTGTTGAGCACCGCCCCCTGACGCCGCTTGATAAGTTTGAGTGCTCATCCATTCGACGAGTCCCGCTTTGTAGAGCGCGCCGACGCCCATCAACATGCAGCTCACAGTGCAGTTGCCGCCAATCCAATTGCGGCCTCCCTTCGCCAACGAGTTCTTGATCACCGGCAGATTGACGGGGTCAAGAATGATGACCGCATCGTCCTTCATTCGTAGTGTCGATGCGGCGTCGATCCAATGACCGTTCCAACCGGCGGCACGCAGCTTGGGATAAACTTCGGTCGTGTAATCGCCTCCTTGGCAGGTGATGACGATGTCGCATCGCTTGAGTGCGGCGATGTCATCGGCAGGGAGCAGCTTCGTTTCATTTTTTGCCATCGCCGGAGCGGCACCGCCCGCGTTACTCGTCGAAAAGAACAACGGCTCAATCAGACCGAAATCCCCTTCAGCCTGCATCCGGTCCATCAACACGGAGCCAACCATCCCACGCCAACCGACCAATCCGACCAATGCCATTTCTCAAGACCTTTTCAATTTGACTGCGCACTTAAGCGATTCCTGTCGAGGCAAGCTGGCAGCTTGCCGCTACGTGCTCCGTTCCTACCGGATGGAGACAGACATTTCCAGCCCGCCATTCGAAGGTCTGGATTCCCTGCCCGCAGACGTGTTCCAACCCACTACT
>CAIJTL010001323.1 GCA_903823545.1 uncultured Planctomycetaceae bacterium | reverse complement strand
TTCCTGCGTACTTCATCTACGCGAAGTGGAAGCCGAGAACGGCATCGGGGCTCTCGGATTAATTTGGTGAGCCGGCGGTGGCGTCAGCCCCCGGACTGATCCTTGTGTCGCTTATCGCATTGATGAGCGTTAACGATGGTGCCTGCCATGCGGTTCAAAGATCGCATCATGCGAACGCGAAGGATCTGATCGCGGCGAGGCCTTTGAAATGTACCGGCTCCTTCTGATCTGTGGGCTCGCCGTCATCGCGGGCGTTTGTATTCTGGTGGATTGTCCCTTTATCCCATTTCATGGCATGATTTTGATAGGCGTTGGATTGGTTCTTCCCATTCAGTCCTTATTACTTCGATGGTTAGCCAAATCGTTAAAAGACTGAGCGGGATTATGAGCAATGGCGACCGCCGTCATTCAGTCTGATCACCACGGCGATCGGATGAAATACCCACCCGGCTGGCGGCGAATGAGTCGCTTCATCTCTAGCACGGTGAGTGTTGCCAAAACCTGTGATGGTTCCAACATGCTGCTGGCGATGATGTCGTCTTGCAGGATCGGCTCCGTCGGAACGAGGTTCAGCACGTGCCGTTCAATCTCGTTGAGCGACAGCTCGCGTAGACTTTGAACTGTCTCTGCTCCGTCGGTTTCCACCGAGACTGGTTTTGTGAGCGGACCGATCGCAGCCAGAATGTCGTCGACATGCCGGATCAGTGTGACACCGTCGCGGATCAAGTCGTGGCAGCCTTCACTTGCGAGGCTGTCGATGCGACCGGGAACGGCGAGAACTTCGCGACCTTGCTCCAATGCATGTCGAGCGGTGTGCAATGCGCCGCTGCTGCGTCCCGCTTCGATCACGACCACAGCCACAGACAACCCACTGATGATGCGATTGCGTTGTGGAAAATGTCCTGCGTGTGGTGTTTGATGCAACTTGAACTCGGTGAGCACCGCCCCCTGGCCGGCGATCTGCGTCGCCAGTTCGCGATGCTCTGGCGGATAGACTTCAGCCAGCCCGGTTCCCATCACGGCGATTGTCCGACCACCGGCTGCGAGTGCTCCCTGATGTGCGGCGGCGTCGATACCACGTGCGAGTCCGCTGATAACCGTAACCCCGGCGCGAGCCAATGCGTTCGCAAATTTTTCAGCTTGCTGCTTGCCATAGACCGTACATCGTCGTGATCCGACGATTGCCACCGCGAGTTCATCCTGCGGCAGGATGTTCCCTTGGCAATACAGCAACAGCGGCGGATCGCAGATGCGTGCGATCGCTTTCGGATAATCGGCCGTGCCGCGTCGTAGCAATCTCACTCCGAGCTTCTTCGCCTCTTCAAGTTCTACTTCTGCCTCACGTCCGAGTTTCGCAGCCGCGAGTGACATGGCGATCTTCGGTCCAATTCCGTCGACCTGCTGCCATTGTTCCGTCGTCGCTCGAAACACCGCGTGTGGTGAACCGAAGTAGTCCAACAACAACTGCGAATGACGCGGACCGATCCCGGGCACGAGATGCATTCGCAACGCCTCGAGCAACTCCTCGTTATCGATGCTCATGTCGGACATGAAACAACTCCGGCTAGTTCTGACTCAATTCAACGACGCAATACATGACCCCACCGAGCTTGCCTCGGTGGCTCGCGGGCCTTTGCACTACGGTGGTCAAGATTGCGGGCGAAGCTCTGAGTAGTGCAAAAGCCCGGTTCCACTGAGGCAAGCTCAGTGGGGAAGCAGGTCGTCCACTCACCGGCTCACCCACCGATACGCCGCTTGCGAGTTCTTGCTGAAGAAGTTTTCGACTGCCGTTCGACTTCTAGCTTGGACGTACTGGTTCACGATCGAGAAGAGCACTCGATACGAAGCCGCGTTGTCGCTGACCGGCCAGTTGCTTCCGTAAATGAGACGGTCGTCACCGAAGATGTCCCAGATCGCATCGAGGATTGGGCGATAGAAGTCGACCTCTTCTGGGACCTTTTTCTCACCGGATTTTGGTCGCGCATGTTCGACGAGTGCCGACACTTTGCAAAAGACGCGAGAGTGCTTGGCCGCCGCGCGCATCCCGGCGACCCAAGCTTGCGGAGCGGGGCCACCATCAATATCCACATTGCCTAAGTGATTGATGACGATCCGTAAGTCCGGCAATTTCTCGGCCAATCGAGCGACATCGGCCGGCATGTCCGGGCCGCCGTTGACGTCGAGTTCCAAGTCGTGTTCAGCCAACCGGCGAATGTCTGCGAGGAATTCCGGTTGATCGAACCCCGCTTTCAACGCTCCGTGATTGATGCGGATGCCGCGATACATTTTGTTCGCCGCGAAGCGTTTGACATGCCCCGCGAACTCCGGCTTGCCTGGGGTCAGATTGCCGACGATCCCTAACACCGACGGATTCTTCGCCGCAACATCCAACAACCAAGCGTTGTCCTCGACCCAGGGGCTCGCTTCGACAATCACCGTCTTCGTCACGCCCAGCGGGGCGGCTTGCGCCAGAAAGTCCTTTGGCAAAATCGTCCGATACAAAACCTTGTCCCCTTTGCCCGGCCACGGAACACCCTCCGGCCGAGTCGGGTCATAAAAGTGCGTGTGACAATCAATCGTCAGCGGTTTGTCATCGGCAAGAAGTTGACTCCCCAACGCACTGCCAACTGCGAGTCCACAGCCTGCTTGAAGAAACTCACGTCGTGTCACGGTCATATTGACTGGCCTTTCAAAGTGGAATGACAAGATTCACCACGGAGACATTTCCTTCTGATTTCCGCTTACCTCGGCTTCACTGCAATCTGGTCTATAATCCGATCGCTCGGATGGACGATGACGGTGTCTGCCTCGTGAAGCCCTTCGATGACTTCAGCTTCCAGCCCATTACGTCGGCCAATTTTGACATGACGCTTACGGGCTTGCTCTTGTTCGATGACGAAGACCGACCAGTCAGCAGGGTCGGTCGTATTTGGCTCGCG
>CAIJTL010001322.1 GCA_903823545.1 uncultured Planctomycetaceae bacterium | reverse complement strand
TCGAACTCAGATCAAAGCGACCCGCGAATCCCGCTTTAAAGCAGACCGAGTAGTGGTTGCCATGCGGCGCGTTGAGATCCAAAAAGCGGAAAAGTTGCGGCTTTGGGATCGCTGGCACCAAACGCACGAAACTGGAGTGCAAGCCGCGACGAGCATCGGGCGAAGCCCATTGGCCGGAAACCGCTTTCGGAATCGGCATCGTCAACACGTGATTTTGAAGCGGTGTGGCGATCGGGTCGGGGGCGATCTCCGTCTGTTCGAGTAGTCCCAGTGTCAGTGCGAGGTCCAATGGCTTCCAGCCTGCTTCGGCTCCTGCCTCTTCGATCTTACCGTGGACTAAGTCGTTCGCGGTCTCATCGATCGGAGTCGCACGACGTTCGATTTCAAAGTCGAGCCATTCGACGGCGTAAGGCATCTGCTCGGCGCGAACGAGCATCTCTAGCCAGACCGCGTTGACGAGTTTGGGGGCTGGTGCAGCGGTTGACACATCGAGCTTCATGCCATCGACCTTGTTGCCGCCCTTCGAGTCCGCATTTGTCAGCGTTCGGACAAGTACCAATTCTTGTGACAAGAAGAGTTGGCTCATTGGCCAATACTTCGGCAATGTGACAACGGACGCGGCGGTCAGATCGCAAGCGACTCGAAAACCCGTTATCGGAGGAGTTGTCGTCGCCGCAGGGTGCAGCCACTCGTTCGGCTGCGAGCGGTTGATGTGCTGACGAAAATCGCCGCCACAAAATACGGTTGGATCGGTACTCCAAATCATGGTGTTGGGAGCCGTTCGACGAGCATCGGTCCCTTCCGGGACGTCGCTATGCCAGGCCCATTCAGCGACGTTGCCGATGAAGTCATGCAGGCCGAAGCTGTTCGAGGCATACGAACCGACGGCAGCCGTCGTTGTGAAGAACTGCGAGCGATACGGCAACTTGCCGGGGCCGAGCGTTGCCGGAAGCCACGAACCGGCTCGCGCACAGAACTCCCATTCGCGACGAGTCAGCAGGCGGTACGGCTTCTTCTCTTTCTCGCTCAGCCAGTGACAGAATGCGAGTGCGTCCTCGAATGACACATGCACGACGGGATGCTGGTCTGAGTCTTGTTCGATCTCCGGCCTCCGCCACGAATGCGGTTTCGCGGGCTGACCATTCTCCAAACGCTCCGCTTCGGTGACGTACTTCGAGTCTTCGACGAACTGCCGAAACTGAGCAATCGTGACTTCGCGAGTCCCCACCAAAATCGGTCCGCTCATCGCCAAGTTCAACGCCCCGTAGCCACGCTCGCCAGAGCGTGGGCGTCCCACGGTTGAGACTCCGGCAGCTCCACCAGCAGCGACCGAGTCGCTGCTCCCCATCATGCCGCCGGAAGATCCGAACCCACCGCTCGCTCCCCCCACGCTCTGGGCGAGCGTGGCTATGGTGCGTGGATCGCCAAACGATCCGGGCGGGATGACTCGCAGTTTCATGTCGACGGAGTTCGTGACCTCAACCGGCGACTTCAACTTCTCAGCCCAAGCCGCTTGCAGCACAGCCGCCTCACGCGGCGAGAACGGCATCTCGGCCTTCGGAAGTTTTGAGTTCTCATCGAGCTTCTCGACAGCAACGTTACCTTTGTCGTCCGTGTGGCTCAGTCGTGACCACTCGCGACGGCAGACGAGAAGCTGCTCTTGCGGCTTCGGTTGAAAGCCGCGTGGAAGCGGTTGGTTCCCCGACGTCCAACAAATCACCAAGCGGTCATCCGCGATCGTGAAGACGCCATGCCAAGCCAACATAGGACCGCTGGT
>CAIJTL010001321.1 GCA_903823545.1 uncultured Planctomycetaceae bacterium | reverse complement strand
CCAGCGGTCTCGCACCATTCGAAGAGGATCGCTTCCGTCGTGGTGATCACGGCGCCGGAACTGGCCATTCGTTTGAGAGCGAGCTTCCAATCTAGTTTGCCTCGGCTGCCGATCGCGTCCGCCGCGACATGGACTTGATAGCCGCAGATCAAGAGATCGAGAACGGTTTGCAGCACGCAGACATGTGCTTCAATTCCGGCGATGACCACTTTGAAGCGATCATCGGAACGCTCGGCGGCCATCCCCCAATTGAGTGCCTCTACAGCGCTAAATCGGAGTTTTTCTGGAGTCGTGATGTCAGAAAGTCGGCCACGGAGTTCGGAAACCGTCGGGCCAAGCCCTTTCGGGTATTGTTCAGTGATCACGACCGGAACGCTGAAGAGCTTCGCCGCTTCAATAAGCTTGCCGCAGTTAGCGACAAGCTGCTCGCGAACGGGAATTGGAGCGAGCACTTTTTCTTGCATGTCGATGATCAGTAATTGGCATTCAGAGCGGCAAACAAGTTCGTGACTGCGTTCATAAGCGGACGACATGAGGGGGCTTTCTTAGCACGACGCGCCAGCAAATGATTCAAACGGCTTCGCTCAGACCACTCGCTGACGCGTCGTGCTTGTATGCGGTGGCTTGCAAAACAGGCGGCGTATTCTGAACCTGCTCAGTCACACGTCAAGCCGCTTGGTCATTGAGCTGTCGAAAGGATTTTATGAACTTACTTAATCGTTCCCTCCGCTTCACAACGTCGTCGATTGTCTCGAGCAGTTTCGTCGCCGCGACTATGATCGCGTTTTCGATACTGGCTAGTTCAGAAGACAAACCGGTCAAGAAAGTCCCGATGCTAACTCGCTCTGAAATGCTCAAGCTGTTCGTGGAGGAGTTTGCGCAGATCACTCCCGGCGAAGGCAATTTTCCTGCGACGTTTCGCATGGGGAGCGATCGAATCATCAACGAAAAGCCTGCCCACGAAGTCACGCTGAAGCACCGCTTTGCGATCGCCAAATACGAAGTCCCGCAGAATCTTTGGGAAGCGGTGATGGGCTCGAATCCCAGCAAGTGGAAAGGTCCACGTAACTCAGTGGAGATGTTGTCTTGGAAGGACGCACGCGAGTTTTGCACCAAGATCTCGGAAATGCTGCGAACCGAGAAGCTTCTTGGTGCTGACGAGGAGATACGACTTCCTTCCGAAGCGGAATGGGAATACTGCTGTCGAGCCGGAACACAAACGGTATACAGCTTTGGCGATGAAGCGACGAAAGAAGGGGACGCGGATAAGAGGGCATCGCGTTTGAACGAATTCGGATGGCACACCGGAAACGCTGCAGGTAACGATCCGCCAGTGGGAGCGCTCAAGCCAAATCCGTGGGGCTTGTATGACATGCACGGTTATTTGTGGGAATTCGTCGAAGACAGTTGGCACGAAGACTACGCGAATGCTCCCGCCGATGGGCTGCCGTGGAAGGATGCCGCCGCCAATAAAGTGGTGGTTCGCAGTGGTTCATGGAAAGATCATTATTCAAAGCTAACGAGTTCTGCTCGCACAGCGGTTTCGCTGGATGCCAAAGATGACGCGATTGGTCTGCGTTGCGTGCGGGCTAAGAAGTAAGACTCACTGAGATTTACCATAGAACAATTTGTTCAGTCTGGCCTGAAGGCTCGTCGTACCAACCCAACCAGCTATCATTCCGCCCCGCGCAGTGCTGGACTGCGAATACTACTGACTGACAACTTTGATAAAGGAATCACACACATGGCTGACGCCACTGCCGAAGTCTTGCAAGCGAACGGAAAACTTCTGGATGCCATTAACTCACAAAACTGGGCCGCATACACTGATCTGTGCGACCCCAGCTTGACCTGTTTTGAGCCGGAAGCCCTCGGCCATGTCGTTTCCGGCATGGAGTTTCACCACTTCTACTTCAAGCTCGCTGGCTCCGGACGCCCCAAGCAATCGATCATGGCCTCGCCACACGTGCGGATTATCGGTGAGACGGCAATCGTTTCGTACATCCGCTTGACTCAGCGAGTCGAATCCGACGGTGTCCCCGCAACATTTGCTAGCGAAGAAACTCGCGTCTGGCAAAAGCAGAACGGTGCTTGGAAACACGTCCATTTCCACCGCTCAATTCCGACCGCATCGTAGTGCGACAGCGGGTGCGCCACGCATTCGATCTCTTTTGTCTGTGCGGTAACGGATTACATGAGGTGAAGTACCCCGCAGAGGCGCTGAGTGCGCGGAGAATGCAT
>CAIJTL010001320.1 GCA_903823545.1 uncultured Planctomycetaceae bacterium | reverse complement strand
TGAGTCAAAAACTCCGCGTCACTCAATTCACGACCAAGGTCTTCATGCCCAAATGCAACCGATCCACCACTCATCTCAAATGCTCCAGGTTTAAGGGACGAGCACGATAGTGGTGGCGAGGCGGTACTGAAAGTATCACACAACGTTCCGAGCAATGACCAATCCCTGCAACAGAACCAGCCCTCCGCCATTCGAGTTGAAAACTGTGGCGCACGCGGCTCGCGTGCAGCACATGTTGTTGAATCCGTTGCACGCGAGCCGCGTATGCCACAGGAATGGCGGAGAGCCGTAATCTTGTTGCTGATTCGACAGCAAGCCGGGCCTGTCGCCTAATGGTTGAGGTTGGCGGGCGATAGAGCGAGTTGGAATTTGCAGAAACCTGGCCGCGAGGAAAAGTAAAACGCGGTTCTTTGACCGGGTTGAAGCTGCGCTGCGTTGAAAAGTGGTCACATACCACCATTTTCAAGCAGGTCTTTATGACAGGAAGCCACCGCCTGTGGCTGATTATCAACTTTTACAAAAAGCGGGCGACGAGATTCGAACTCGCGACTTGCAGCTTGGGAAGCTACCACTCTACCACTGAGTTACACCCGCAGGAGGTCGCTAAGTTAACCCGCCGACTTGTGTTGTCAAGCAGCGACCATCGCGTCGACCCCAAGTGTCGTATACCATCGCTGCTGTGATAGCGAGCGGAGGTCGCTCGGTGGCTATGGTGAAGGATCAGCGGAAATGGCGGCGGATTTTTATTCTGTATTGGGTGTTTCAAAGAGTGCCTCGGTCGAGGAAATCCGCAAGGCGTACAAAAAGCTTTCGCGTGACAATCATCCTGATCGAAAGCCTGGCGATGCGGCTGCGTCGGAGAAATTCAAGCAGGTGCAAGAGGCTTGGGACGTGCTTGGCGATGAAACGAAGCGTCAGCAATACGATCAATATGGAACGACGTTTGGTCCGAACGGACCGCAGTTCCGTGGTGGCCAACAACCGGGAGGTGGTGGGCCAGTCGATATGGGCGACCTGTTTGGCGGTGGCCAGGTCGATTTGGGTGACCTCTTCGGCAACATGTTTGGTGGTGGCGGCGGGGCTCAGTCTCCGTTCGGTCGACAAGGGGGCCGGAAACCTCGTGCCGCGAAAGGTGAGGATATCTCCGCTGAAATTGAGATCCCTTTCGTTGTCGCGGCTGAAGGCGGTGCTCATGAACTGCAACTCAACCGCGGTGGCCAAGTCGAGCGATTGAGCGTCAAAATTCCGGCAGGTGTCGCCACTGGTAGCGTCATTCGGCTGGGAGGTCAGGGGCAAGCGGGACGCGGTGGTGGACCTTCGGGAGACTTGTTGGTCACGATCAAGGTCGCTCCGCATCCTTACTTTCGTCGCGAGGGGAGCGATCTGTTTGTTGATGTTCCGATCTCCGTCAGCGAAGCAGCGTTGGGAGCGAAAGTCGAAGTCCCGACTCTTTCCGAAGGTCGAATGATGGTGACGATCCCGGCTGGGACATCGAGCGGAGCAAAATTGAGATTGAGAGGCAAAGGAGTGCTCGACCACAAAAAGAAGGAGCGAGGGGATTTGTACGTCATTATCAAATTGATGCTGCCGCCCAAACTCAGCGACGAATCGCGAAAACTGTTTGAACAGATTGCGGCCTCAGCACCTTATGATCCTCGAACCGACTTGTGGTGATGTGATGGCGAAGAGAATTCAATTGGCATTGTTCTCGCTGTTGGTTGCCTTGTCTGTCAGCCCAAAGGAAGCGGTTAACGCCGATCAGGCTTTTTCGGAAAAGCCGACTGATTCACAGTCTGCGGACACTCCAGATGCAAAAGCGAGTGACGCCGGATCGGCCGAGCGAACTGCCGAACACGAGCCGGTCAAAAAAACCACCGCGTCAGTGGTTCCTTTGGCTCCCGAGAAATACCGAGACGTTGATGATGCCGCGAAGTTATTGATTTGGTTGGTGGTTTCGTGTGGCCTTGGGCTGCTCGTGTTGTTGTGCGTGATCGTATTGGGAGCAAAGCGAATGAGGCGGCTGACTCAATCGAAATCGCTGAAGTCCAAGTACGACGAATTAGAGTTCCTGCGATTGAAACACCGCCGTGAAGCGGATGGGCTTCCCGCTCCTGATGAACCGAAAACAGAGATTCGTTGATGTCGAACTTGGCCGCGAAGAAGAAATTGACGTTTCCCAAATCGACGCATATTCGCAGTCGCTTGGACTTCGCTCGCGTTTATGACCAAGGTTCTCGCTTGAGTGACGCCATATTGCTGCTGACCGCCGCACGAAACGATGAACCACAAACTCGAATCGGACTTTCGGTTTCCAAACGATGCGGCAATGCCGTTCATCGCAATCGCTGGAAGCGTCTGATTCGTGAAGCGTTTCGATTGACTCGCGCAGAGATGCCCAGTGGACTCGATCTGGTTGTGCAGCCACGATCGGGTACCGGCACTGAACCCGATGCGTTGGCAGTTCGGAGATCGCTCGCATCGTTGGTGAAGCGTGTGGCAAAACGATTAACACCGCCCGAAAACCAACAAGTGACCGCAGAGCGGAACCTCGAACAACCTCTGTCGAGCGATCGCTCATGAGTTTGCTGCGCCAACTCGTGAAGATTCCGTCGCTGCTGCTGATTGCGATCGTTCGGCTGTATCAGATGACCTTGAGCTACATCATCGGTCGACAGTGCCGCTTCCATCCGACCTGCAGCGAGTACTTCATCTTGGCCGTCACAAAGTACGGCGCGATCCGAGGCACGCTCAAAGGAATCGCCCGCATCGCCCGCTGCCACCCGTGGCATCCCGGCGGCGTCGATTGGCCATAACTTTTGAGACCTGTGTTGACGCCGAAATGCCCGGGTGGGGCAGGTCTTCTAGACGAACGTGAATTCCGATTACACTCCCGTCGTTTCCGCAACACGCTGAATTGTCTGGAGTCTGAGTTATGCCCGAAATCGCGACTGCACTCTCGCCTGAAGAGATCGCCGCGCGTGGCGACAAGCTATACCACGAACAAATCGAAGCCCAGGTCGCTTCGGCCAAGGGCCAAGTTGTTGCCATCGACGTGCATTCTGGCGATTACAGCGTGGCGGAGAATGGCGTTCTGGCTTCGAGAGACCTTCGCTCACGGAAGCCTGACGCAGAAATTTGGCTCGTGAGGGTTGGCAGCCGCTACTACGCGAGAATTGGGCGAGGCCCGAGGAAGGTGCGATGATTCGCGGAGTCGTTACCAGCGATCTGGAAGCTTGGGTCGACCTCGCGATTGTCTGTGCCGATCTTCCGGCTGTCGGATTTTCTGCCGTGATCGATACCGGTTTCAGCGACTATCTGACTTTGCCCCGATCCGTTCTTGAGAAGTTTCAGGCCGCGCAACGTTCACATGCACGCGTGGTGCTCGCCGACGGAAGCGAAATTGTCAGCGAGCTTTTTGAACTGACCGTGCTTTGGGACGGAAAGCCGATCACCATCGAAGTCCACGCAGCAGAAGTCGAGCCACTCGTCGGAATGGCGCTGCTTTCGGGACATGACCTTCACATGCGGGTCGTTCCTGATGGCGAAGTCTCCGTTGCTCCTGTCCCGATCGCATAAGTGCCCAACTTTCGTTCTAAAACATCAATCATCAACGAATTCCAAACACCATGACAGAACTCGCCAAGCAGTACGATCCGAAAGAAGCTCAAGCCAAGTGGTTTTCGTTTTGGGAGGAGCGCGGCTATTTCGACGCGAATCCGCCGAGACAGCAGGCTGATCCGGCTCATCCGAAGAAGCCGCACACGATCATGATTCCGCTGCCGAACGTGACCGGCGCGCTGCACATGGGGCATGCGCTCAACGGGACTGTGCAGGACTTGCTGACTCGCTGGCGAAGGATGCAGGGGTACGAGGCGCTCTGGATGCCCGGCACCGATCACGCCGGCATCGCGACTCAGGCGGTCGTTGAGCGGCGGATGCTCGAAGAAGAAAAACTGACACGGCACGATGTCGGCCGCGAGGCGCTCGTCGAACGGATCTGGAAATGGAAGGACAAGTTTGAAGAGCGGATAATCGGCCAACAGAAAATGCTCG
>CAIJTL010001319.1 GCA_903823545.1 uncultured Planctomycetaceae bacterium | reverse complement strand
CTCGATCACGACGGACGAACGTGGCCGATTGTGGGTTGCTGAAAACAACACCTATGCCGAAAGCAAAGTGAACTTCGATACGACGCAACGCGATCGAATCGTGATCTTGGAAGACACAGACGGCGACGGGAAATGCGATAAGCGAACCGTGTTTTGGGATCAGGCGGAGAAACTGACGAGTGTCGAAGTTGGCTTCGGCGGCGTGTGGGCTCTTTGTGCTCCGAATTTGTTGTTCATCCCAGATCGTGACCGCGATGACAAACCGGACGGGCCACCGATCGTGGTGCTCGATGGTTGGGACGGGAGCGCCGTGCGGCACAACATCGTCAATGGTTTGAAGTGGGGGCCGGACGGTTGGCTGTATGGTCGGCACGGCATCTTGGCGACCTCACTCGTAGGTCCTCCGGGTGCGAGCGAATCGCAGCGAGACAAAATCAACTGCGGCGTGTGGCGATATCACCCGACGAAGAAAACGTTTGAGGCGGTGGCTCACGGGACGACGAATCCTTGGGGCTTTGACTTCGATCAGCACGGCGAGATGTTTTTGATCAACACGGTCATCGGGCATCTGTGGCATGTCGTCCCGAACGCTCATTTCCGTCGCATGTACGGTACGCATTTCAATCCGTACTTGTTTGGTGTCATGGAACAGACCGCCGACCATTTCCATTGGGACACGAAGGAGCAATGGCACGAGATTCGAAAGCTCGGTGTGACCGATACGACCTCGGCGGCCGGTGGCGGACACGCACATTCGGGCTTCATGATTTATCAGGGAGACAACTGGCCGGAGAAGTATCGCGGCAAGGCTTTTACCGTGAACTTGCACGGACATCGGCTGAACTGCGATCGACTGGAGCGGCATGACGCGGGCTTCGTAGCGAAACACGATCCTGATTTCCTCTTCGCGGGCGATCCGTGGTTTCGCGCCGTGGAGTTGATCAGCGCGGCGGATGGCGGCGTTTATTTAGCCGACTGGTCTGACATCGGTGAGTGTCACGAGAACGACGGCGTGCATCGTACGTCCGGACGCATCTTCAAAGTCGTGCATGGTCCGGCGAAGAAGTCCGAGCCGATCAATCTGGCGACGTCGGATGACGCGCAACTCGTGTCGATGCAAACGAGCAAGAACGACTGGTTCGCTCGGCAATCACGTCGCATTCTTCAAGAGCGAGCGGCGGACGGGCGCGACATGACCGGTGCACGAGCGAAGTTGCTCGAACTGTTCACGGCGAGCACCTCATCGACGGTGATTCGGCTGAGAGCGATGTGGTGTTTGGCGTCGATGGATGCGTTCGACGAGACATGGTTGATTCAGCAACTGAAACACACCGAAGAGTACGTTCGCGTCTGGGCCGTGCGATTGTTGAGCGAGTCGAACCTCGATCGGTTGGAAGCGACCGACGCATTGCGGATCGCGCAGGCTTTCGGCGAGCTATCGCAGTCCGAGAAATCGGGGATCGTGCAGATTCATTTGGCTTCGGCTTTGAAACGATTTCCCGCAGGACCGGAAGTCCCACTGACCGGGACGAAGACCGATACAAACTCTCTCTGGATGCAGCGCTGGTTGATTGCGATGGGACTGACTGCGAAAGCGGATTTCGCGAATGACAACATGCTTCCGTTGTTGATTTGGTACGGAATCGAACCGGCAGTGACTCGGCAACCTGCGATGGCAGTGAGCCTTGCTCAGCGAGCGAAGCTTCCAATGTTGCGGCAATTCATCGCACGACGCCTGACGCTCGACATCGAACAGCACCCACAGACCGTTGAGGCATTGGTTGCTCAAGCGTTTCTGCCGAGCAACGCAGTGATTCGACCTGATTTCGTAAGAGGCATGGCCGAAGCACTTCGCGGCTGGTCACGAGCACCAACTCCGGGCAATTGGAGTAAACTCGCTGCCGAAATCGACAAGAGCGGATCGGACGAACTCAAGACGTCGGCTCGCGAATTGTCAGTGGTATTCGGTGACGGGCGAGCGTTGGCTGAAGTCAGGAAGCTCATCACCGACGGAAGCGCGGATGTTGCGTCTCGTCAGCAAGCACTTCGAGCGTTGATCACATCGAAACCAGACGACTTAGTCACATTATTACTCAAACTCGTTGATGACCGCGAATTGATGATCGAAGCAATTCGCGGCTTGGCGACGGTCGATCATCCCGACACCGCAAAGCGAGTTATCGGCAAATGGGGTCAACTCAGTCCTGATGGCCGGCTGGTGGCATTGAGCACGTTGGTCTCACGACCGAACTCCGCGAAAGAGTTACTCAACGCAGTCGCCGCGAACCAAATCCCACGTCGTGACGTTTCTGCATTCCATGCTCGGCAAATTCTGAGCTTCAACAACAACGACCTGACAAAGCAACTGACGACCGTCTGGGGCGAAGTCCGCACGTCGAACGCCGAAAAGCAAATGCTCACCGCGCAGTGGAAAGAGAAGCTGACGTCAACCCGAATGAAAGATGCGAATCTCAGCAACGGTCGAGCGTTGTTCAACAAGACTTGCTCGAACTGCCACGTCCTCTTCGGCAGCGGCAAATCCGCCGGACCGGACCTGACTGGCGGTAACCGACGCAACCTTGACTACCTCTTGGAGAATATCCTCGATCCGAGCGCCACCGTCGCCGCCGACTTCCGCATGACGGTCTTCAACATGACCGATGGCCGAGTCATCAACGGCGTGGTTGTCGAGAAGACCGAAAAGACGTTGACCGTTCAAACACAAAATGACCGCGTCACGATTCAGCGATCTGACATCGAAGAGCAGAAGACCTCGACGCTGTCGCTGATGGCTGACGGACTCTTTCAAAATCTGACCGACGAGCAGGTCCGCGACTTGATCGGCTACTTGATGTCGCCAGATCAAGTAGCGCTGCCGAGTCCGTGAGACTGCAATGAGTAGCCAACTCAAACGCCTGTTTCTTCCTTATGCTGTCGCTGGCCTATCGATAGCGCTCGTTTGCGGTGTTTTGTGTGGCTATTCATGGCTGTTTGGTCCCCGATGGTCGTCTGAAGAACAACGTGCCGGGGACCGACCAATTCCGTTCAGGCCGTTTTCTAAGAAACGGCTTGAACGCGAGTTATCTGCGGGCCATACAGTCTTGGTTCACTTCTATGCCAATTGGATGATTGGCATGACGTTTCATGTTAATCGTTCGCTTGAAAGACCAACCGTTCGTAAGTGGCTCTATCGAAAGAGAGTAATTCCTCTCGATGCCGATTGGACGAATGAAAACGCCGAGATCGAAGCAGAACTCTATTTGTTAGATGAAATCTCTGTGCCGCTCATTGTTATTTATTCACCGCAGAAATCTCCAAAAGTCCTTCGTGATTTGTTCACAGAAGAAGATGTCGTCAGGGCGTTAGAAGAGATACCG
>CAIJTL010001318.1 GCA_903823545.1 uncultured Planctomycetaceae bacterium | reverse complement strand
CGCTTTTCGGGAAGTGATCGTGGGTTGATCGACCGGTTGCGAAACACTGACGATCGTCCCGTTTCGCAGATTGATATCCATTTGCGGGAACGGAATCTCGATCGCCGCTTGATCCAACGCGAGCTTGATGGCTCGAATCGTGCGCTGCTTCAGCAGTCCAAACTCTGCCGACTGCGCCCAAACTCGCACCGACCAATTCACGGACGAGTTGGCCAGTTCGACGAGCACCACTTCGGGAACCGGTGTTTCCACAATGCCGGGGATCGCACAAGCAGCCCGCATCAATACTTCATAAGTCCGGTCAATGTCCGCTGCGTATCCGACGCCGACCAAGATGTCGACTCGGCGCGCACGGTGGAACGACGTGTTCTCAATCGTGCTACCGAAGATGGAGGCGTTCGGAATCAGAATGCGGCGGTTGTCAGGCGTGTCGAGCGTCGTTGAGAAGAGATCAATCTCATCGACCGTTCCCGTCTGTCCGCCGACAACGATGACGTCACCCACTTTGTAAGGGCGAAAGATCAACAGCATGATCCCCGCTGCGAAGTTGCCGAGTGCCCCTTGAAAGGCCAAGCCAATCGCAAAGCCGACGGCACCGATCGCAGCGGCGAAGCTCGTTGTCTCGACCTTGAAACAGGCCAAACATGCGACGACGCCGAGCACCAACACGCTCCACCAAGTGAACTTGGTCATAAAGCGAGAAAGCGTCTCGTCGATTTTGGCCAGCTTGAGACTGCGATAAGTCAGCCGACTGATCCAGCCCGCCAGTATCCAAGCCCCTACGAGCAAGACCAGGGCACCGACGACGCGGGGCGTATAAACCTCAGCGTGCTTGAACAGGGTTTGCCAATCCCAGGAAAATTTGGAGAGAGCGGTTCCAGCCGCCTCCGTCTGTTCTGCAAGCAGTGCTAGCGAATCCATCGCAACTCCTTCGACTCCGTTCGATCGTAAAACTGGTGCCTTTCGGCGAGCGGGGTGGCGTCAGCCTCCCCGATTTTTTAGTCATTTAGACGCAGATCAGTTTAGACACAGTTCAAACCGGGGGCCGACGCTGCCCTTCTCGCCAAGTGATGCTGATCGCTGGCGGAAAATAGCAGTGGTCCCCAAACGTGGAAATACGGCTTCCAGCCCGGAGGCTCAAACTTGGTGTCTCAATCTCTGTCGGCAAACTCCACGCATTGGGAACAATCTTCTTAATCGATGCGGTGAACTTGCCGATCGGCTCCCCTTGCCGGAGCGTTGCATCAATGCCTCCTTTCCCGTGAGGTCCACGCCCCCGGCGAGGCCGCTGCGACAGGTAGTGTCGGCTATACCTCAGAGGCATCATTGGAACGACCAGAATTGGTCCCGGCGGTTTGCCATGACACACGCAGGCTACCCAGCTTGTTGCGTTTTGGCGGCGAATCGCCGTCCAATTGCCGTCAAGGTCCCCCTCATTTTGGGCATGTGTCACGAGCGCTTCGACCGGCACCGAAATCGACGTAAGTCTTTTGCAGAATGCTGACTTGAGAAGTTCAAGGGGCCGTTTCGGGAGTGCCGATTCAATGCTTCAGACCCAGCTAGCCCGATTATGAGGCCACAACCTGCAATGGTTTCATGTGGCAACCAGCCGGCGCGAAACTAGCGCCCCGGTCGCCTGCGAGTTAGCGAAGTCAAGTTGTGTCGTTTGTGAAATAGGTCACCACGGTAAGTCGGTGGAATCACGGATCCGCTGGGAAGATCGCGACGCGCGTCGCGGGCGGTTTCCGGCTTCTCCTCGGTGTCTGCAAACCGCCTGTTAGTTTTATCTCGGCACCATCGACTCATCGTTTAGTGACGAACCCAAGTCCCAAGGGAAGGAGACGCTGCGTTATGAACTGGATTAAGACTTTGACCGCTGTGGTCGCAACTCTCGGATTAGGCAGTGTGGCGCAAGCCGGACTGTTTGATTCCTGCTGCGGAACCGCAAAATCAAGTGGCTGCACCTCAACGTGCCAGCCTGCGTGCTGCAAACCCGTGATTGCTCGGCCTTGCTGCCCGAGCGTTCACACGTATCAACGAGCTTGCTCGAACCTGACTCCTCCTTGCTGCAAGCCAAACTGCTGTGGTTGGGATCCGTCAGGCTGCTGCAAGAAAGCTGGCGATTCTGGCTGTGGAAACGGCAACGGGTGCGGAAACAACGGCGGTGCGCCGAACTGTGCTGCTCCTGCTGGCTGTGCTCCACACTGTGCCGCCCCTGCTGCTGCTTGTGGTAACAACGGCTGTGCGCCGAACTGTGCCGCTCCAGCGGGATGTGGTCCTCGTGGATGTGCTCCGAGCTGTGGAGCTCCTGCTGCTGCTTGTGGCAACAACGGCTGTGCGCCGCACTGTGCTGCTCCTGCTGCATGTGCTCCGAAGTGCTGTGCTCCAGCTGCTGCTGGGCCGAACTGTGCCGCTCCTTGCGGCAATGCCTGTGGCAACAATGGCTGTGCGCCGACCTGTGCGGCTCCAGTTGGCTGTGGCCCTAAGGCTTGCTGTGCTCCAGCGGCTTGTGGTCCGACCTGTGCTGCTCCGGCTGCGGCTGGCTGCGGTAACAACGGCTGTGGCAACAACGCCAATAGCTGCTGTGGCAACAGTTGCTGCAAGGACAATAGCTGCGAGATCGCTCAGTTGATCTACAAGTCTCAAACCGCCTGCTATGCGAAAGATCGCCGACGTGCGCTCGACCGCTTGGGCGATCGTTATAGCTGCGTCTGCAACCCAGAAATCATGTGCGCGTTCGTCTATGGTCTGAATGACTGCGACGAGCGAGTTCGCTGGGAAGCGGCCGACGAGATTGGCGATCAACTCCGCAAGAATCCTTGCTGCTGCTCCTGCGAAATCGTGACCGCTCTGACGGCTGCACTGGCCGACTGTGATCGTGGTGTTCGCCGCCAAGCAGAAGAAGCCTTGCGTGCTTGTGGTTACAAGATTGTTGACGGCTGCTGTGGCAGCAAAGGTTGCTGCAACACCGGTTGCGGTAACACTGGCTGCGGCAACGGCTGCGGATCATGCGGTGCGGCTCCTATGGCTGCTCCGGCTCCAGCTCCTGAAGCGAAGGACGCCGCTCCGGCTCCAGCACCGGCTCCTCCGGTCGAACCGAAGGCTTACTTCCCAACTCGGCTGAATGATCAACAGCAAAGCAAGACCATGAAGAGCAAACTCGGAAACCTGTTCGGCCTCCGAAGCTAGTTCCAGCGGTCCAACAATTCGATGCAGTACAAGACCCCCGGAGAAATCCGGGGGTCTTTTTTGTTTAAATGAAGGTGTACGTGATCCATCGGGGCCGCCGCGATCGATCAACCCAGTCGACCAAATTGGCGTTCGAGTTCGTTTTCGGTGAGGACGAGTGCGGTGGGGCGACCGTGGGGGCAGTGGTGCGCGTCGTCGATAAGGTGTCTTTGGGCGAGCAGCGTGTCGATCTCTTCGGGAGAGAGGCGATGGCCCGCTTTGATGGCCGCTTTGCAGGACATCATGTGCAACAACGAATCGAGCAGGTCGCGGCGATCGGGCTGCTTTTCGGGTTGATCGAGTTGCTCGGCGAGGTCGCGGATCAGCTGCGGCAAGTTGGCTTTCGCCAGCATGACCGGATAGCGGTCGATCAAGATTGTTTGCCGACCGAACTCACGGACGCCAAAGCCGAGTTGATTGAGGACTTCGTCGTACTCCAGCAACAGTGCGGTTTCCTTCGGAGTCAGTTCGACGGTTTCTGGCACGAGCATTCGCTGAGATTCGACGGCGTTATTGAGGACTCGCGGACGCAGGTACTCGTACATGACTCGTTCGTGGAGCGCGTGTTGATCAATAACAGTCAGACCTTCGTCGGTTTCGACGACGATGTACGTGTCACGAATTTGCATCGCCCGCATCTCGCCAGTTGATCGTGGGCGAACCGTGTCGACAGGGGAGGGGGGAGCATCGGCAGAACTGGGGTCTGCGAAGAGTTGTCCGGCTGGCGGCACCGCTTCGGGCAAATTTCCGGCGGCGGCCTGTGACTCGCTACTGAATGTACCGGTTGCGGACATGTTGGTGGTGTTGTCCGCTCCGTTCGATGTTGTGCCGTCGTTTGGTGAGCTTGTGTTGAAGCTCATTGGGCTGGGTGGAGCGAAGAGTTGCATGTCGGCCAAAGTCGGGCGTGACGAATCAAACCTTGGCGGTTGGTTCCAAAGCGAGCTGCTCGCCGAGGTTTGCGAAGGGGACCAAGCCTGCATCTCAACGCCACGCGGACGCGGTCCCGCTCCGCCGACTGAAAACGAGCCACCGCTTGATCCGGCTGATGGAACCTGAATCGCCGAGTCGAGGTTCATGCTGAGAAACTTTGTTCGCAGCATCGACAGGAGTTGTCGAAACAATTGCTGGCTATCAGCAAAGCGGACTTCGGTCTTGGTCGGATGCACGTTGACATCGACGAGATCAGCCGGGACTTCGAGAAACAAAAATGCGACCGGCTGCCGACCGATCATCAGCAGGCCGCGATAGGCTTCGCTCAATGCGTGCTGGAGCGAGCGGTCTTGGATCCAGCGGCCGTTCAAAAACAGGTGCTGACTCTTGCGAGTGCTCTTACTGAGGCTCGGATGTCCGGCGTAGCCCCACATTCGAATGCCGTTCGCGTCGGATTCGACAGGAATCAAGTCGTTCGCCATTTCGTTGCCGAACAACAGCCGGATGCGATCAAGCAATTGCTGCGTTCCGGGGAGTTCAAAGACTGACTTCCCATTGTGACGCAGAACTAGATGCAATCTCGGATGAGCGAGAGCAATGCGTGTGAAGTGCTCGGTGATGTGAGCGAACTCTGTCGATGTTGATTTCAAAAACTTGCGGCGGACAGGAGTGTTCGAGAACAACTGCCGTACTTCGATCTGCGTCCCGAACGGACAACCACACGGCTGCGGCGCGACGAATTGTCCACAATCGACCGCAATTTCATGGCCGGTTGTCGAATCCGCTTGTCGCGTCTTGATTCGCAAGCGGCTCACTTCTGCGATGGACGCGAGCGCCTCACCGCGAAAGCCCATTGTCTGCACTCGGAACAAGTCGTCGGCCGATGCGATCTTGCTTGTCGCATGAGCGGTCACCGCCAGTAGCAAGTCATCCGGATGAATCCCTTCGCCATCATCGACGATTCGAATGAGGTCGGTGCCGCCGTTTTCAATATCGACTTCAATTCGCGACGAAAGTGCATCAAGACTGTTTTCCAACAATTCCTTGACGACGTTGGCCGGACGTTCGATGACTTCTCCGGCGGCGATCTTGTTGACCACCGAAACGTCGAGTTGATGTATCCGTGACATTGTTGCGTAGAGGCTCCCTGCGGACGGCGATTGAATTGTGTGGCGTTTTTTAGCGGACAGCGCCCGCTCGACGCATCATGCCGAGGATTAAATCCTCGAACGGCATGTCAGTCCGCGACTGTGTGTAGCCAACGCCGTATTTGCGACTGTATCGCATTAGCGATTCTTGAAATTCCGCAAAAAGCTGGCGGTACTTCTTCAGGGCGTTTTCGGTAATCGTCACCTTTTGGCCGACATCGGTTTCGAGATCGACCAGTTCCAATTCGCCAAGAAGATTCGGCTCGGCTTCGAGTCGGTCGAAGAGTTGGACGGCGTGGACTTCGTAGTTTCGATACCGCAGTAGGTCCAGCCCTCGCTCAAATCCCTGCGGGTCGTAGAGGTCGCTGACGACAACGGCCAGGCCTTTGCGTTGAGGACGCTGAGTAAACCCTTTGAAGACGCGAGCCAAATCTGTGTCCCCTTCTTGCGGCTCAAGCTCTTCGAGAAATCGCAGCAGTGACAGAATTCGATCTTTGCCGCGAGTCAGTGGGAAATCTGCGAGAACGTCATTTCCAAACGCGATTACGGCCACTCGATCGAGGTCGGCCAGTGCGATGTAGGCCAGAGCTGCGACGATCTGACGAGCGAGATCAAATTTGGAAGGGGAGCCGACAGCCATGCTGCGAGAGCAATCGAGCAACAGATAGACGTGCAAGTCTTCTTCTTCCTGAAACCGCTTCAGCAGCATTTCGCCATGTCGCGCGAACACGTTCCAGTCGAGATATCGAAAATCGTCGCCGTTCGAGTAGTCCCGATGGTCGGCGAACTCAATGCCGCTCCCCATCTGCATTGTTCGGCGTTGAGCCAGTAGCGAACCACGAAACAGTCGCTTCGATACCAATGAGAGGTATTCGAGCTTCTTCAGAAAGTGCGAATCGAACAACGGCATGAACCGGGCTTGCCTGAAAAAAAATCTTTGGGTTAGAACCCGCCGCTCAATCGGCTCCAAGGGGGGCAGGTGAGCTTAGTTTGGCCGAAAGGATTCGGCCACCAATGTCGGCGAGCCGTTTTGTGACTCGAAAACTCCTGTCACGCGTGGTTGGCCAATTTGCCGTGAGGCTAAAATTGTTCGGAAAGGATTCCGCATGACAATCACCGTGAGTCAATTGGCGATTCAACTCAATGGAGAAGTAATTGGCGATCAACAGCGAGAGATTTCCGACGCTCAAGCACTGGCAAAAGCCGGGCCCAACGATGTGACGTTCGTCGGCGACGAGCTCAATTTGCGAAAGTTGAGCCAGTGTCAGGCCGGAGTCGTATTGATCAATGCCGATCATGTTGCGACTGCCAAACAATTAATGGGCCTGCAAGAAGTTACCTTTATCGTCGTTGACGAGCCTCAGGCTGCGTTCATCCAAACAATGCAACTCTTTCGCCCACAGCGGCCGCGACCGCAATTTGGCGTCTCGAAAAACGCGTTTGTTGATCCGTCTGCGGTCATCGGTGTGAACACCAATATCTTTCCCGGAGCCTTTGTCGGTGCAGATGCCGTTATCGGCTGCGATTGCGATATTCACCCCGGAGCCGTCATTGGGGCCGGGTGTCGCATCGGTGACCAGTCGACGATTCACGCTCACGCGGTGCTTTATCCCGAAATCACACTCGGCAACCGAGTCATCATTCACGCAAACGCGGTGCTCGGAGCGGACGGCTTCGGCTATCGATTTGAGCAAGGTCGCTTCACGAAGATTCCGCAACTGGGGACCGTGCGAGTTGACGACGACGTTGAAATCGGGGCTTGCACAACAATCGATCGAGGTATGATCGGTGCGACGATCATCGGTGAAGGGACTAAGCTCGATAATCTGGTGATGATCGCTCACAACTGCGAATTGGGAAAACACAACGCGCTGGTTTCTCAAGTTGGCCTCGCGGGATCAGTGACAACGGGCGATTACGTCCGCTGTGCCGGGCAAGTTGGTATTGCAGATCACGTTCATCTTGGAACCGGTTGCACGCTCGCAGCCAAGGCGGGAGTTCACAAGGACATTCCCGCCGGCGAAACGCAAATCGGAGCCCCGTCGGGGCCGATCGAAGAGCAATTCAAGATCATGATGGCGATCCAGAAAGCTCCTGAAATGCGCAAGCAGATTCGATCGTTAGATAAACAGGTTGCCGAATTGACGAAGCAATTGGCGTCTCTACGAGAGCAGTTTTCTGAACCAATCTCAGATGCCGCTTAAACATCCTTAGTCTTTCACCTTTGCCTCTTAATCGCCACGCCTGACTGTCCCCCATGCCAATCAACTCATTTACCAACTCACCCGCAACCATTCGTCTGGACGGCACGTCGTCTGGCCAACGAGTTGGTTTGTTGGCGGGCGCTGGTCGATTTCCCATTATGTTTGCCGAGGCGGCTCGACAAGCAGGGCACTCAGTCCACTGCGTTGGTGTTGAAGGGCTGGTTCCCGAGGAACTCCGAGATCTCTGCGACGGATTCGAATACACGTCGCTGGCGAAAATCGGCCGAGCCATTCGCCTCTTTAGGCGAGCGAAGATCAAAAGTGTTGTGATGGCTGGGAAGATCGAAAAGACTGTGCTGTTCGACCGATGGCGCT
>CAIJTL010001317.1 GCA_903823545.1 uncultured Planctomycetaceae bacterium | reverse complement strand
CTTCACCGCGATCTCGTTCCCAGAGCCAAGGAACCCTCAATAACCCAGCGCCACCAATTTCAGCCGCCCCGCGCCGCCATTTTCAACCGTCGTCAACACTGGACGATCCCCAGGTCGAGCGACTGCTCCGCAATAAGTCCCTCACGAGGCTCGTACTGGCAGGCAACGACAAGGTCACCGACAAATTGCTGCCGACCCTCAAACAACAGACGCAGCTCCGCACTATCGACTTCAGCGCCACCAGCGTCACCGAAGCCGCCGCCGCACAACTGCAACAAGCTCTGCCTAACTGCAACGTCATCTGGCAAGCGAAGCCGATTTCTGGCGTCGCACCAAATGCGGCCAAGTGATTCCCGCCTTACCCACGACATCGCGAGCGGATCGCAACGTTATTGAAGTGCATCGTCCAATCGGACTTCCCCAATCCCTGATGGCCTGTCTGCCGAATCGACCGACCAATCGCAGATACGCCTCGTGTATGAGAATTGAACCTTACTGCGATTGGACTCTCGAAACCGAAGGCTTGCGGCCCAACGGTGGGGTTGCCATGCCGAACGGCTCTTCAGAGCCGTTCGGGGTTGTTGAAGCTAATTGAAAAAGTGTGGAACGACGCTTCGCGTCGTCTGTCGGCAGTGTTGAATCTGTCGGTAGTATTGGAATTGAAATTCAGCACAGCGGCTTGCGACGCGGAGTATCGCACCACAATTAAGCCAACACTCCGTTCGGGCCTGGAGACCCGAACTACGCGCTTTCCTGGCAATATCGGGTTGTGTGACTCGTGGTCTTGCTCACCCAAACGGCCACCATTTGCGGCGGCAGGCGCTGGGGCGGGTGATGTCGATGACTTCGCTGACTCCGCGAGCGAGTAGGCGTTCGACGAGTGGGTCGAAGCCTTGTTTGAGTTTGAACTCGGTTTCATCGGGGAGCAGGGGCCAGACGGAGTAGAAGTTGATCACTCGGTCGTCGAGTTCGAGTTGGCGGAACTCGGGAGCGAACTTCAGCGGGGGCGCGATCATCGCACAACAAAACTTCGTGTTGTCGGCGTAAGGCTGAGGCTCTTCTCCCCCGTTCGGGACTGTGTGTCCGATGCCGAGCCAGGTGTCGTACTCGTGAGGCAGTCGCGCGAGCACTTTCAGCAAGCGGATTGGCCAGTAATTCTTTTCGTCAGCGAACGCGGTGCGAGTGAGTTGCCAGTTGGCGGGGAGGCAAAGAAGTAACTCGGCGAATTGAAAATCTTCGGCACCTTCTGGGACGGTCATCGGACGATCGCTCATGCCTGACGTGATCAGCGTATGAAAGTCGCGACCAGGGTTCGGCGGGACGTGATGCACGTCGATATGGACGAGGTCCGAGACGAGTTCGTGAAAGACCATCGGAACGGGGCCGATGAATTGCTCGATGTGCCGTCCAATCGCTTCGATGTTGTCGCTGTCGCCGGGCGCGAATTCGAACGGTTTCGTTCGTTCGGTATGCCGCATGACGGGGGCGCCAGATTCGGTGAGTTCCACCGGGGGGGGCGGGACCGGAACTCGTAACATCGCCGAGCAATTACGGCACTTGGCCGATTGCCCGGCACGAGATTCATCGACTTTGTAGTTCGTTCCACAACGCTCGCAATCAAACGCAATCAACATCGTCATGGTTCTCCGATTGGCTTGCACGCCTGCGAGGTCGAACTCGTTTTGACACGATCGCGATGCCTCGTTACCGTCCCGCACCTTTTGCCAGACCGCCGTGATCACGAAGGATAGTGAATCGTGCGGTAGTTTGGTTAACGATCGCCAACAGGGAAGGCAGGCATCGTGGTTCAACGCGGACAGAGTATTTTGGTCGTCGATGGTTTGTCGGAAACGACCGAGGTTTTGAAGGCGGTCTTTGAACCGCGTGGGCATGCGGTCTGCCGAGTTCGACAAACGCAATTCGACGCAGAATCGACCGCTCAACCGGGCGTCGTCGTCTGGCACGCGGGTGACGTGGAAGAGGCCGCGCCGCAATCAAAGGCGTGGCGATTCGAATCCGTTCCGCACATCGTGATCGGCAAAGCCTCGATCTCCGACTCTCCGCAAACGAAGCGATTCTCTGAGCCGTTTCAATACCGCGAATTGCTGCAGGCCGTTGAATCAGCGCTGTTGACGTCGAGCAAGAACGAGCGTGAGGCTGCTTGAGAACCGTGGAGCACGTTTTCAACGTGCTCGT
>CAIJTL010001316.1 GCA_903823545.1 uncultured Planctomycetaceae bacterium | reverse complement strand
GGTCTTGCCTGCTCGCCAACGAGTGACCTTGAGCACTCCGCCATTCGACTCCTTCTCGGCATCTTGAATCGCCCGAGCGAAGCTCTTGCGAGCATCATCCTCAAACGCCTTTCCGCCAACTCCGAGAATGACATCGTCGACTTGAAACACTCCATCCGCCGGAGACTTCGCTCCGACATGCGTCACCAAAATCTGCCGACTCGTCGCCGTCGTCCGCCCTTGCAGCCCATCAAAGTGAGTCACCGGTTTGGAATAGATCCACCCGCGCAACCCCGTCGCTCCCAGGTTGTAAGTCAGCTCGCGATCCACGGTGCGATCTTGTGTGAGGTCCGGCGGAGTCTTGCTCGGCTCTGCGGCGACACACAGGTTGGTGAAGACAATCGCCGCAAGCATGCAGCGGAAGATCAAGCGACAAGAACGAAACGATGCAGTATTCATGAAATGTTAATTTTCCCCTGAGTTTTGTATGGACGAAATCGGGATTCTGACGTCATTCGACAGAGCAATTGAGGACCCAGATGTGTCGGTCGCGATTCAGACGGTTGTTGGTCTTGATCAGAAGCTCATTGTCTCCCTTTCGGAGCGAAATGGGCATCTTCGCCGTTTCGAACTCGTGGGAGTGATCGACCATCGTGATTTGCTGGCCGTTCAAGAAGACGGTCGCCCAGTTGTCACAACCAAGTCGCAGGGAGGCCGAATGGTCGGAATCGCTGCGCAGTGTGGTGCGCGCGTAATATGAATGTTCCGTTAGAGGGTAGGCTGGCCGGTGCTGGATGATGTGTTCGAGCCGCAGCCAGCCGAGCTTGGTGTCGAGGTTGTGAACCTTATAGTCGATCGCGCCGAGTCTGACTCTAGCTGGAAGCTCTGGCTGCGAGAGCTGTCGCACGATTTCATCCGCTGGTTGCTTGAAGGCATCAAGATTGTTCCCGTCGGCAAACGGGCCGATCACTCTCCATTGTGTCGGACTATGTACCTGCGAAGTCTTTGACCTCGGCGCCTGGTAGAAATACGAGACCGCCTCGTAGTCGTCTGGGCGCGCGTTGGAAGTAAACATCAGCGACGAGCGGAACAGAATCGGATCCGGACCGAAGAAGCGGTAAAAGACGCCATCCTGATTGTTACGTCCGCGGTTATCGCGGTATGGGCAACCGACCCAGCGAGTTTGATACTGGTTGAATCCCCAGGAAAAACCAAAGTCATCCTCGACGTTGTGGCCGCAGATCACGTGCGGATCGTCTTCGCCGTCAATCAGCATTCTCGTGCCGCTGTTGTGAAACACCATGTCGCCATGATCCTTCTGCCGCCATCCCATGATGTAGCCAGCGAGAAAGCCAGCTCCTTCAGTCTCGGCAATCGAAAACGGTTTCGTTGGCGAACCCGGCAGCGCGATGCTGCGTTGGGAGTGAAACCGAAGCGACGTTAGTTCGACCCCTTCGCGATACTGCTGCCAGTCAACCATCGCCGCGCCGTTTTTCGCTGACTTGCTGTGCAATGAGATTCGACAACCGTTGGAAAACGGAATCGGCAAGTAGAAATTCCAGCCCGGCGACGCTCTGGGCGGGATGAGAGGATCGTTGGTGACCGTGAAGTTCGGAAAGTTCATCAGGCCGGCGCTGTTGATGTGGTAATCCTCGAAGCCCAGCAAAACTCCGAAGAACGAGCGAAACGGCATCCTGACCTGCGGCTCAGACGCTTCATCCACCGCGATCTCAATCTCAAGGTCATCGAGGTTCTTCTCGCCAAAGACGAACCAGAGATGCCGAACGCAGCCAGCCCCCTTCACATTGAGAATGTCGAACCTCTTCCCTTCCTCCGCCGAAATGTTCGCCGTCGTTCTTCGGACGCGAAAGTTCGTGGGTAATTGCATTAACGGTACGGCGGGATCAGCGTACGTCTCCGGCAGCGGAGACTTTGTCGGCGTCGCGAAGGCGTCTTGCGCCACAGCGGGCTGCACCACCGCCGTCAATGGTGTCAGTAGCACGGTGATGATGAGAATCCGATTCATGGCACAGCTCCTCGTTGGAGAATCATCGAGATCGATCGTGTGGGATCAAAGGGGGCGGTACTCATTGTTTTGTTTAAATCCACCCTCGCAACCCCGTCGCTCCGAGGTTGTAAGTTCGCTCGCGATCCACGGCGCGATCTTGTGTGAGGTCCGGCGGAGTCTTGCTCGGCTC
>CAIJTL010001315.1 GCA_903823545.1 uncultured Planctomycetaceae bacterium | reverse complement strand
TTTCGCCTCAAGGTCGAAGAGAATCAATCCCCCATTTTGCTCCGCACCAACTAGCCAATTTTCTACGGAATTGAACGAGAATTTGACGAAGGGTTTTGCGTCTTTCACGTGCGGAATTTCTCGAATAAGTTCGCCGGACCCAACATTCCAGACCATCACATCTCCGGTCGCATTGGAAGCTGCCAGCAGACTTCCTTTGGGACTGAGGGTCAGCGACTGCTTGTTGAAGCGCGGATCCAGTTTCAATTGACCAGCCTTTCGGCCAGTCTCAAGATCCCAGACGATGACGGTCCCTGTTAAGTCAATCGTGGCCGCGAATTCTCCACCTGACGTCGTGTAGAGTGTGACGATTGGTTGTTGATGCTCTTTCCATCCTATGGACGGGTCGGGCTGTGCCGGCAACTTCCAAGGAATCAACGAGTCTCCCGAAACCAGGACTAATCCATCTTTCGCTCGAAATCTGGGAGACTTCGCGCTTCCTTTGGAGAATCGCTCTGACACGCGCTCGCCATTGACGTCCCAGACTTCCAGCATGCCCATCGTTCGCTCGGCGACCAACGTGCTGCCGTCGGGACTCATCGTCAGCTCTGCCACTTTGCCTCGCACCAAAACTTGCGTCGTGGGACCGACCCAGAGCGTGTACCCAACGGTCCCAAGCAAGCCGATGAGCAGAAGTCCGGCCAGGCCACTCAGTAAAACCTTGCGCGTCGGCACAAGCAAGAACACCCACTTGGGAATCAGTTCCCCGATTTGATTGCGAGATTTAGCACGGCGGACGATCTCCTTGACCGCTTTGTGCTCGTTGACCAAGTCGCTCATCTCTTCGATCACTTTCGACGCACCGCTGCGGACCATTGGGTCCGAATCTTCGAGCATCAAAGCCAACGCCTTCAGTGTTTTGGAATCTTTGAATTTTGCAACGGCATTGATCGCGTGATAACGCACCTCAGGCGATTCGTCTTTAAGCATTGCCATCAAAGCAGCGAGCGTGTCGTACTCCTTAATCGCTCCCAGAGCGATGACCGCCTGGCAACGGATCGACCAATCCTGTCGCAAGGCTTCCTCAAGAAACGGACATGCGTCGCGAGATTTCAGTTCACCCAGTGACCGCGCTGCCGTGGCACGAACCTCGCGAGATTGATCCTGACCCAACACTCTGCCAAGCACCGACACCACTGAGGGATCCCCGCACTGGCCGAGCGTCTCCACAACGCGCCGGCGTAAGGTTGGCTGTGATGAGTCCAGGAGAGAGATCAACGCAGGCACCGCTGCGGGAGATCGAAGCTTCCTCAACGCCAGCACGGTCTTGAACGTCACTCCATCGTGGTTCGACTGTACCAGTGGGAGCAATCCTGCCGCAGTTGAGGTATCTCCGAGTTTGCCAACGGATTCGACGACCGCCTCCACGAAAGGGGCGTCCAGCGTGAGCAGCAATTCCCAGGCTTGCAAAACCTTCATCAGATCGGGGATCGCTTTGGGATCACCCAATTCGCCCAGTGCGTTCGCAGCATGACGTCGCACGATGGCGTCTTCGTCTTGCAGCGCACCAAGCAACGGACGCAGCGCGCGTGGATCCACAAGTCGCACCAGCCCGGACGCAGCGTTCGCTCGCACCGTCGCGTCAGAATCCTTCAATAAGTAGATCAATTGT
>CAIJTL010001314.1 GCA_903823545.1 uncultured Planctomycetaceae bacterium | reverse complement strand
TTTCTGACAACCGAGGGAGACGGAGCGATTCGCCGCTATCCGAGTCAGGTTTTGAAATTGATGCCGGGGTTGACCGAGCCGGCAACAACGGTCGCCTGGAGCTCAGATGGATCACAAGTACTGGCTGGCACCAATGGCAAAGTGATGCTGTGGGATGCGGAGACGGGCAGCGTGACACAGGCCCTCAAGGTCGGTGCGACCGCCGTGACTGCGACGCGGTTAGGAGGCGCAGGACATCTCTGTGTTGCAGGGCAAAACGGCAGCGTGAAGGTCTGGAAGCTCGAGTCGCTTATCGTGGAGAAAGAGGATGCGGAACCGCAGATGATCTTCCAACATCCAGGGGCGGTTTTTGCATTGGCGTTTTCAGCGGACGGCAAGCAGCTCGCGACTGGTGGTCAGGAGTCGGTTGTGCGTATTTGGGATGTTGCGAAAGGCAAGGAGCTCGCACAGATGGTCGGGCACAGTGGCCCGATTCAAAGCATCGAATTTGATAACACACAGGAGAAATTACTGTCCACAGGTGCTGACCGTTCGGCTCGAGTCTGGAGCTTGAACACCGTCAAGACGGGCGCCCTCGATGACAAGGCTCCCCCTGCGAAGATCAGTGACGCGATTTCGAGCATCCCTAATATTTCGGTGAATGGTAGTGAGCTTCAACAATCGCTTGAAAAGAATTTGACGAATTCCAAAGACGACGCGTCGCGAGCACGCATTCGAGCAATGATCCGGCAGGTGAACACTGAGCCTACTGAGGCGAGCAAGGTGATCAATTCCGCCGATGCCAACGGTCGAACGGAAATGCTTCGCTCGATGTTGCGTCAAGCGAACTCGCCGCAGACACGGGAGAAGGTACGTCAGCAATTGCTGGTTTCGCTGCGTGAGGACGAATTGCGGCGCAGCATGACAGCCGCTCGAACCGATATCGAACGAAGAGCAATTCGAAAATCACTCGATGCCCTGCGTGACGCACGCCGCCCGGATGGGAGCGAGAACCCTCAAAATGATGCGGATGTGTGGCATCAACTGGACCGCAAGTGGTGTGCCGGGAATGCCGACGAACGAATGAAGCTCAAGACGGACTTGGAAGAATTGACCAAGTCGAAGCCGATCTGGCCGCGTGCCGCCGACGCCACGAAACGAAACAACGAGCAGAGCCATTTGCTGACGACAATTCCGACGAATTTCGAGTTTGATGAGAAAATCTTCCGTCGCGTCGAATTGGCCTTGAGTCGTGACGAACTGAGCCTGGCCGCCGCGCGAGAATCGGCCGCATTGAGTGATGACCGTCGCGTCGAGGGGAGCGTCCGAGTTTGGGATGTTCCATCACGTACCGAGTTACGCTCTTGGAGCGATGTCGAAAAGGGAGCGCTCAAGGCGATTCAGTTTGATCCGAGCGGCCAGACGATTCTCACAATTCCGGACGTGTTTGGGTTCGAGCTTTCTTCGGGGCACTCGCGCGCTGTCGCGCGGGCCGCGACCGTCACGCTCTCGTCCGATGGGCAGCTTGCCTTGCTGGGTCACCGTGGGAAAGAGCGCGGACTCGGCGATGCCCTCACGTTGTTGGAGGTGACGTCGCTTCAAAGTCGGCCCGCGCGATTTCAGGCGTATGAATCGACGGTGCCGGCGCTCGCGATATCCCCCGATGGTCGCTTGGTCGCGGCCTGCATTCGCGAACGAGCGAAGCACCGTTTGTTGTTGATTGATGCGGACTCGCTGAGCATTCGCCGCGTGCTGGAGGAATTCACGCATCGGGATTCCTGGCTCAATCCAACCGGTGAAGTGATTCCCGGAATCACGCAGCTCCAGTTCTCGCCGGACGGTCAGCTACTGATTGCGTACGGTCAATATTCCACGGACGAGTTTCGTCTGATTTCATTCCAGGTGAAAGACGGCAAATCGGTGGTCGCCAAACGGGACACGCCGCTGCCGCGCGGTGACAGTTTGCGGCCGTTTGTGTTTGTCGCGGGAAAGTCGCTGATGGCGATCGAGGCTGTGCCCGCGCTGATGATTGTGGATACCAAAGAGAACCGCGTTGTGCGCGAGATTCCTTGGAACGAAAGTCCGAGCGGTCGTCGCGTACACGCCATCGCGAGTGACGGCTCAACATTGGCATTCGGTGACGCGGCTGGTGAAGTCGAGCTGCTTCGGCTGGATCGCGATGACGCCCCGCAGCGATTTCGAGCGCATGAGGGGCCGATGGTTGGTATCGCGTTTTCCACGAGCAACCACACGCTCATCACCGCAGGTGAAGAGAACCAGGTTCGACTTTGGACGCTTGCCGCGTTTCATCACACACGCGTGGCCGCCCCCTCGACGAAAGGCAAGACGTCACCCAAGAAAGGCCTGAAGTAACTCCACCGCGAAATGGCATCCTTCGAGGATCGCAACCACTGCCTCGGCGAGCTGAGTTTTCAAACCATTCGGTCGCCTCAATCTTCACCGAGCAAATGCAGATCACAGAAATCTCCCCATGAAGCCCACGATATTGGAAATCTGCAATGCCATCCTCGAAGCCGAGTTGTTGACCGAGTCGGAACTGGATCGAGTCCGATCCGAGTTACGGAACGCCGACAGCAAAGATGGCAAAGCGTTTATCGAGTTCCTCGTTCGCCATCAGCAGCTCTCGCGCTGGCAGGCGAAGTTTCTCTATCAAGGCAAGGCACACCAGATTTCGCTTGGCAGCTATGTGCTGCTCGACAAGTTGGGACAGGGGGGCATGGGCGTTGTCTTCAAAGCAAGACATCGCACGATGGATCGGGTTGTCGCGATCAAAACTCTTAATCCCAAGTTCTTCAAAAACAAGCAGGTCGTGGAGAGGTTTCAACGCGAGGTGAAGGCTGCGGCGAGGCTGGTGCATCCGAATATCGTCGCCGCTTTTGATGCGGGAGAGGCCCGGGGCTTTCATTACCTCGTCATGGAATATGTCGTCGGCCGCAATCTCCATGCGATCGTGACTCAGGACGGCCCGTTCAAACAGGACCAAGCGGTGGAACTCATCCTTCAGGTGGCACGCGGACTTGAGCACGCGCATTCGAAGGGTGTCGTGCATCGTGATGTGAAACCGAACAATCTGATGCTCGATGCCGACGGGCAAGTGAAAATCCTTGACCTGGGACTCGCGCAGCTTTTTCAGACCGAGTCGGATCCGAACGAGCCGACGGCGGCTCCCTTGACCGAGGCCGGACACATGATGGGCACCGTGGACTACATTGCCCCAGAGCAAGCGCAGGATTCGAGCAGTGCGGATTTGCGAGCGGACATCTACGCGTTGGGCGGCACGCTTTACTTTCTCTGTTCGGGTCGGCCGATGTTCGATGGCCTGACACCCGTCAACAGGATCCTGGCCCACCTGAATTCTCCGCCGCCATCGATCTCCGAGGCCTGTGGAGCGTCGCAATCGTTGGACCAAGTCTTTCGGCGGATGGTGGCGAAGATGTTGACGACGGTTGAAAATGGCGGCGCGGGGCGGCTGAAATTGGTGGCGCTGGGTTATTGAGGGTTCCTTGGCTCTGGGAACGAGATCGCGGTGAAG
>CAIJTL010001313.1 GCA_903823545.1 uncultured Planctomycetaceae bacterium | reverse complement strand
ATTCGCGGCCAACGAGCGTTGCCGTCGGCACGGAACGGCACGTTCAAGCTGACGAGTGGCGGAATCAGGCAGAGTCCGTAAAGCCACCACGGTAACGGCGTCATCGACAAAGCGAAGAGGATCAGTCCTAAGACGGTTATCAGCCGCAGCCACTTCGCGGTTCGATGTTTCCGAAAGTGCCAAGTGGTCGCTCGGCCCAGGGCGATCATGACCGCTCCGACGAAGAACGCGTCTCCGCTGGAGAACAAGTACGCCGCGAACTGGTTGAGACCGTTCATGCCGATATGATCCCGCCTTGGATTCCTAGTTGAATATAGTCGCGGGCACATTCCGCGTGCCGTTGAAGGGATGTGGTGAAAGCCATCCAGATGGCACACAGAGTATGCCTGCGACTATTGCCGAACACTACTACGCACGATTGCTCGTAGTGACCCGATTTATCGGGTTTGGCTTGCCCCCATAAGGGTAGGCTTGCCCCCATAAATGGGGTTACTACGAGCAAAGGTGTGCTGTCAGACGTAATTCCCGGACGCGAAAGTAATCAATGAGTGCTGTGATCTACGATTTTGATGTGGTGGTGATTGGAGCTGGTCACGCCGGGTGCGAAGCGGCGTTGGCGGCGGCTCGCATCGGTGCGAAGACGGCGTTGTTGACCATGAGCTGTGACATGGTTGGTGCGATGAGCTGCAACCCGGCAATTGGGGGTGTGGCAAAGGGGCAGATCGTTCGCGAGATCGACGCACTCGGCGGCGAGATGGGGCGAGTGATCGATGAGACCGGAATCCAATTCCGAATGCTCAATCAGGCCAAAGGCCCGGCCATGCACAGCCCGCGGGCTCAGGCTGACAAGAAGGCGTATCAGTTCGCCATGAAGTGGCGCATTGAGCAACAAGAGAATCTCACGCTGCGGCAAGAGGTGGTTGAGGGGCTGGAAGTCGAGCAAGGCGAAGCTCTCGAATCGCCGTCGTCTCGCCACGTCACCGGTGTCCGAGTTCGTGGCGGAGCGCTCTATCGCGCAAAAGCGGTCGTCATCACCACCGGCACGTTCCTGCAAGCGATCATGCACACGGGCGAAGCGAAGGCGGCTGGCGGTCGAGCAGGGGAGGGGACGACGGCGGGATTATCGCAAACATTGAGCGATCTCGGTTTCGAGTTGCGACGGTTCAAGACGGGAACGCCCTGCCGATTGAATGGACGGACGATCGACTTCTCTGTTCTCGAAGAACAGCCGGGAGACGCGGTCGCGCAGCCGTTCTCGTTTATGACCGATTCGATCACGCAGCCTCAGATGGTTTGTCATCTCACATTGACCAACGCCAAGGTCCACGACTTGATCCGAGCGAACTTGCATCGCGCGCCGATGTATTCGGGACAGATCCAATCGACCGGCCCGCGATACTGTCCCAGCATCGAAGACAAAGTCGTCCGCTTCGCTGAAAAATCTGAGCATCAGATATTCCTTGAACCGGAGGGCCGACACACCTGCGAGTACTACTGCAACGGGATTTCGACGAGCCTGCCTCGCGACGTGCAAGAAGAGATGATCCATTCGATCGCGGGGCTCGAACGAGCCGAGGTCATGCGCTACGGCTATGCGGTGGAATATGACTTCGCCCCGCCGACTCAATTGCACGCAACGCTCGAAACACAGGCGGTCGCGGGCTTGTACTTTGCTGGCCAAATCAATGGCACGACCGGCTACGAAGAGGCGGCCGGACAAGGCTTGCTCGCTGGTGCCAACGCTGCGTTGAAGATCGCGGGACAACCGCCGCTGATT
>CAIJTL010001312.1 GCA_903823545.1 uncultured Planctomycetaceae bacterium | reverse complement strand
ATTCGCTGGCGAACCTTGAAGATCACCACTTCAAGTACCCGCAGCATCGGCAACCGGGCGACGTGCATTTGCACTACTTCGGAACGAGCAAGCTGAGCTTCGGCTCACGAGATTGGCAGTATGCGAATGGAGATATCGTCAAAGTCGAAGCGCCGGGATTCAGTGCTCCGCTGACAAACCGAGTGGCCAGAGCATGAGGCGCGGACGACCTGCGCGAGTTGTGATTTGAGCGGTCGGCAGGCGAATCGCGTCTGTGAAAACGTTCTTCTATGAGCCTCACAAACCGCTTTCGGAGTTGAACTCATCCGGATCGAATGCATCTGGTTTACGGAGTTTCGGCGGTGATCGGGGCTCTTTGTCGGCGTCGAGTTCATCAACCACAGGTTTGTTTTTTGGTTCTTTGCGACGCGATGTTTTGGGTGGTTCGTCTGTGGCGATCGGAGTTCCGATCAGGCTTTCGTCGACGAGATCAAGTTGTGAGCCAACCGGGAACGTTGCATCTTTGGCAAAAGCTGGCCCTTGGACGTCGCTTTTCTCTGCGAAGTTTTTCTTGTCTGAGTTGTTGCTCAATGATGTGACCCACTGACGCAAGACCTGAGTCTGTTCTGCTGAGAGCCCACCATGAGTGGCTTTCGTCGCGGAGCTTTTTGAATCGCCACGCAATTTTGTTAGTAGCGGGCTGCTTAATGGACGGTCGCGATCAATGCGGGCCAACACCGCTGCGAGATTCCGTTCGGACTGGGACTTGGGATTTCCTTTACCGACTTTCGCGCGTTGTAGTTCAAAATCTTGGCCTGAACCGGGGCCATGACATCCAGCAGTCGCACATCGATTGACCAACAACGGCTGCACTTTGGAGACAAAATCGCCTGCGGCATCGCGAGGCAATCCCCCCAGCGCTTCGAGAGTATGCACCGGCTTCACGTCACCCAGCATCGAATAGCGGCCGTTTTTCTCTTTGAGGATTGGCAAATCGTTTGTTGCGAGGAGTTGGTCGGAAAGTCGCTGCAACATGTTTTTGGCCGTGACTGAACCGGGTTCGCGTCGAAGCGCCTCTTGGAGTTCGCGCTGAGCTTGGTCCTTCAGGCCATAAGTCAAACACCATCGTGCCAGTTCGCAGTGTGCCGCTGCTGAGTGATCAGGGAGTGCATTTCGTTGTTGAAGATAGGCGTCTTCAAGATCTTCTGCTTCGAGTCGGACATGCTCGAAGGGCAGAATCATTTGCCCTTCCGGTTTGATGACAACGTAACCGGTTGAGCTCTGCTTGATCATCCCGCTGATGACCTTGCCGTTGTGCATAAGCAAGACTTTTTCAGCAGGAACCGTTGCCATCGCCGCAGCTTTGGCGGCCGTCAGAGTGGTTGGCGTGATGTCATCGCCAGCAATCGCCAGATGATGCACCGCGGCGAACGTAAACAACGACAGGCCGAATACCAGTTTGAAAAACGATGTCGTATTCATACAGGAGACCGCCATGAGGAAAAGGCGAACGGCAAGGTTGCCAGCATTCAGAAGTGCAAAATGAAGAGTGGCAACGTATTCCCGTTTTGCCGCAAAGGTCAACTTCACTTCGCACACCCGTTGTGTCCGGTCTCCTGACCAAGACACTTCCCTGACGTTGTGGTCGGCCTACTGACCGTGACGCCCCCCAACCGAAGTTCTCCCGAACGACCAACCGGGCGATGTTGTGGGATATCATGCCCGCGACGAATGGGGAGACCTGCGGTTATAGGCATATGGCTCGGTCAGGTGACCGGCCACAACGGCAAATTCGACGGTCACTTCGTCGCGTGCTTGCTGATGAACTCGATGATCGGCGTAGAGTCCTCCAGGCCGTGTGGATGGTGACCGACTCCGGGTTTGCGGATGAGTTCGATCTCGCCGCCGAGTTGCTTGTAGCGTTCGGCGATCACGCCCGTGTTTTCATCCCACGGCACAACGTCGTCGGCGTCACCAAAGACATGCAACAGCGGCACCTTGTTCTTCGCCAATTGCTCGAGGTTGTCGACCGGGTTCTGCTTTGAGGCAAGTGCCTCTTCTTCGTTTTTGAAGTGGAATCGTTCGAGCACCAGCTTCCAATCGCCGGCGCTCCCTTTTCCTTTCCCTTTGCCACCGGGCCAACTTTTGAAATCACAGACAGGAGCATCGCCGTAAATGCTGGAGACTTTATCTGGATTTGCCGCCGCCCAGTTGTAGCAGTACAGGCCGCCGCGACTTAGACCGACAAGAGCGGGCTTGCTGCTGAATCCATATCGTCGAGTCAACTCGCGATACAAGTTGTTCCAATGCGACACCGCTTCGGGACTGCCGAGCATGTTAGGGACGCTGAGGTAAACGATATGGAAACCATGTCCGAGCAGTGCGATGTCGGGAGCAGGTTTGTGGCCGAAGAACTCGCCGTGCCATACCCATGGATTTCCAGCAGCAGCCTTTTTCGGAACAACGACGCTCGCCGTATTGCCTGCCACGGGAAATTCATAACGATCGAAGCCGTGCCAGTCTGACTTCTTTCCGGGGAACAGTGCTTCGCTTGGCTTCAGTGTGAGCGCGAGTTTGGTTGGTTGTGAGATTGCTGTAATCTCATCGGTCAGCTTCGCCGCCTCTGCGATTGCTTCGGCAATTGGCTTTCCTTTTGACATGCCTGGGCGGAGATGTCCGACTTCGTTCAACCACGAATCGATCAACAATCTTTGGCGAGCGGTGATCTTATTGAGCAACTCTTTTGATCGAATGTTTTCGGAAAGCGTTTCGAGCGAACCGAGATCTCCACCGAACGCACTCTGCAATTCAACTGCTGTTAGCGAGCCAACCAGCTTATCCCCTTCAAAGATGTCATATCGCGGTCCCTTCAATGCTTTCATCGCGACGCAGTGACGGTTGAGCCATTTGGCTGACTTCGCGATTTCCAGTGAGTCGCGATCCCATGTGGGGTCAATCGGCAAACCTAATCGGGCATGACATTCGACTTTCAGGCCTTCAGACTCGTTTGCATTGAGCAGAGTGATTTCTTCTGCGGTACTTTGCTTTGAGCCGTCGAGTACCGCTTCGAGGATTGCTTGAGTAATGAGCCAGTGCCCGGTTGAGCCTGCGTGAACTCCGTCACCCGCGAGGACGAATTTCGGATTTTGCCGACGCCGCTCAGCGAGGTTCGCGTTCATAGGGGTGTGAGTATCGATGACCGTCCAGCCATAAGTACGCTGAGAAACGAGCCACTCGCTGTACCGATCCAACACCGCGTTGTAATCAGGCGAGCCTGATCCTCGAGTTGGGTCATACACCGGCGGAGTCAAATGAATGATCTGTGCTCCGGAAGCATGAACGGCTTTTCGTAATCGTTGGATGCCGTCTTGGTATTTGGCGAATCGTTGGTCAT
>CAIJTL010001311.1 GCA_903823545.1 uncultured Planctomycetaceae bacterium | reverse complement strand
GCCACTTTGTAAATATCAGCGATCTTTTGACCGGGCGGGAACCCAGTCCCGCCAAGCACACATTCTTCATTGGCATGATTGCCAATGATCCCGTGCTTGCGCAAGCCATCGAGTACGACACTCGACAATTCGGTTGCTTCGTCGAGTGTCACATCAATATCTGCCAGCATTACAAAAGAATCACTCATCGTTCGGTCTCAAATTCTCTGCGGTTATCGCATCCAATCTGTTCGGCGGAGTCGATTTCAAATCTCTCGTATCCAAAACGGTGATGGCTCACCGCACTCCATTTTTTGAATCACCTGCTCCAGTTGTTTTGACGCGTCGTCCACGGACTTCGAATTATCGATCACCGCATTGGCAGCCGCTCGCTTGCGAGGCAGGGGCCATTGGCTGGCCTCGCGTTTGGCGAGTTCCTCGGCGGACCAACCTCGGTTTGCTTGTACGCGAGCGATTCGATCCGCTTCGGGGGTGTCGACGAAGACCACGTGGTCACAGGCATCTTTCCAACCCGCTTCCAGCAGCAAGGCGGCGTCGAGCACGATCAGTTCGACTTGCCGTTCCTGGCGAAGGTTGTGGATCGACTGTTCTGCCAGCTTGCGGATTTCCGGATGCACGATGGCTTCGAGGTCGTGTCGAGCTTGTCTGACGGTCGCGTCTTCACCGAACACAAGCCGTCCGAGTGATGATCGAGTGATGTCTCCTTGGGAATCAAAAATGGTTGATCCGAACCGTTGAAGAAGTTGCTTTTTCACGGTCGGAAGTTGCAGGACTTGGTGGCCCAATTGATCCGCGTCAATGACGGCCACCGGACAACGCGATATTGCCTGGAAGCGCCGAGCCACGGAACTTTTCCCGGACCCAACGCCACCAATCAATCCCACGACGGGTATGACATTTGGCTGCGAGCACAAGGGATGAGGAACTCGAAAAGGAATTGGTGAGGAATGGTAGGTTCAAGCAATCCGTGAACCGGCAGGTTCGTGAGGAGCGTTCCATCGCGCCTCGGAGCAGAAATGAATATCGGCGAGTGGTGAGCATCGTGTCGTCGGCATGGGGCGATGTCAACAATCCACCGCCGATCGCGCGGCTGCAAGTCAAATTGTTTTATGGGATTTTCATAGAAGTCCGTAACGAAAAACTCGGCCGACGAAATATTCGGTACTGGGTCAGTTTGTAGTGACCCGATTCATCGGGGCGATGATTCGACCGCATAAATGCGGTCACTACGAGCGTAACTGACCCACTACCCAAAATTCCTACGACCGTTGCAGACTCCCAACGAAAGGCAGGTTGCGAAGACCTTCCGGTTGACCAAGCGAGTTGCCCGCCCTACGGTACGCATCAGCCGATACTCATTGATGGCCGTTGTCGGTCATCCCCGCCTGACTCGGTACCTACCTCAATTCGCCGGAGGCCCACCTGATGCCGGCACGATTTGTCAGCACGACTCGTATTGCCTGCCGACTCATCGCAACGTCTGCGATGATCTTCTCGCTCACTCTGTCGGCCAAAGCCAACGCTCAAGAGCCACTGCATCGAAGGATTGACGCGATTGTCAATTCGGCTCCTTTGGGGCCGGTCGCTGCCGTTTGCTCCGATGCGGACTTCGCTCGCCGCGTGTCGCTCGACCTGCATGGCAGAACGATGACCGGAGTCGAAGCGAAAGCGTTTCTGGATGATCCCGCTCCCGATAAGCGAGCGAAATTGGTTGAGAAATTGATGGCGAGTCCTTGGTTTTCTCGCCACCTCGCGAACACTTTCAGTGTGGCGTTGATGGAAAGACGTGGTGACGCACACATCCCGTTGGTCGAATGGGACAAGTACTTGTACGAGTCGTTCCTGGCCAACAAGCCGTACGATCAATTAGTCCGTGAACTGATCGCCGCCGACGGTACTGATCCGGCAACTCGACCCGCCGCGAAGTTTTTCCTGGATCGAACCGCTGAACCGAATTTGATGACACGCGACATCGGCCGAGTTTTCTTTGGTCGCGACCTGCAATGTGCTCAGTGTCATGACAGCCCGCTCGTGAATGATTTTTTGCAGGCGGACTATTACGGAGTGCAGGCGTTTGTTGTTCGAACCGTGATGTTCAACGACGAAGCGGCAAAGAAGCAAATGCTCGGCGAGAAGGCCGATGGTGACGTAGCCTTCACATCTGTTTTCACGAAGGAGTCGGGAGTGAGCGCTCCGCGAGTTCCATTCGGGGTGTTCGTCGAAGACCCGCAATTGCCGATTGGAGAAGAGTACAACGTCAAGCCGGCCGATAAGGTTCGGCCAGTTCCGAAATACAGTCGACGAGCGAAGCTGGCTGAGGCAATCACGACGACGAACAACGCTCAATTCAATCGCAATATCGCCAATCGAGTTTGGGCGATGATGCTCGGTCGCGGCATCGTGCATCCGTTGGACCTCCACCATTCGGACAACCCGCCGTCCCATCCCGAGTTGCTCGATTTGCTGGCCGCCGAAGTTGTCGCCGCCAAGTACGATCTGAAGTCGATCATTCGTGAAATCGCACTGACTCAAACCTATCAGCGATCTGGCGAACTCCCGGCGGATTGGAATGCCGCATCACAACAAGCCGCTGCGTTATTGGCGACACTCGATCCTAAGCAAAAGGAAATTGTGGCAGCCGTTGATCAATCGAAAGAGTCCGCCAAAGGACCAGACGCAGAGTTTGACTCCGTGAAAAAGACGGTTGCTCCCGTTCGGGATGAATTCAACAAAGTGACTGCGGCGGCCGTTGAGGCTCGTAAGCAGTGGGACGCTGCGACTGCGGTTGTTGCGAAGACAGAGTCGCAGATCGCTCCGAAAGCGGACCTCGCCAAGCCAATCTCTGAGGCTGCGGCGAAGGCTGCAGAAGCTCTCGCAAAACTGCCCAACGATGCGGAACTGAAGAAAGTGAGCGAGTTTTTCCAGGCCCGTGCCAATGCGTTGAACACGGAAATCGCGACATTGACGAAGGCTCGCGTCGATCAAGCGGCAGCGGCGAAGGCAAAAGCCGACGCTTTCGCCGTCGCAGCCGCGGCCATCAATCCGAGCCGAGATAAATGGATTGCTGAGAAAGCGAAGCTCGATGCCGCTCGAGAGAAGCACGAGGTGGCATTGATTGCGATTCGTGCTCAGACGGCGAACAAGAACGTGAATGCTCGCCGCATCGCGGGCCTGAAGACGTTGGCTGGACTCAATGAACAAGTTGCGAAAGCTTCTGCCTCGCAGGCACTGCTCGTCGCGAAGCAAACTGAACTCGCCACCGCCCAAACCATGTTGACGCAAGCTCCTGACGAAGCGGCAAAGGCTGCAGCTCAAAAGATTGTCGCAGATGCCTCTGCCTCATTGACCACGATCCAACAGCAAGCAAAGTCTGACGCCGATGCACTGGCTGCGACTCGTGAGCAGGTCACTCAATTTAGCACAGAACATTTCTATGTCGCTGGTCTCAAACCGCTGACGCCGGAACAACTCGCCTCCAGCACACTGACGGCCGCCGGATACATCGGCATCCAAACCGCGAGTGCGAACGCCGAGCTCGACAAAGCGGCTCAGGCCGCAGCAGCGAAACCCGAGACAGCAGTGCCGGTGCCACTCGGCGGACGTGAACGACAAATTGAAGAGCACATCTTTGAAAAACTGCTCCGCCCCAATGCCGGATCGTTCGTCGCCATGTTTGGTGGCGGATCAGGACAGCCTCAAGACGTCTTCTACGCGACCGCCGATCAAGCACTCTTTTATGGCAACGGCGGGACGGTTCACTCATGGGCGGGAGTGCTCGCCGCGCCGCTCTCGAATCAAAAAGACCCGAAGCTGCTGGCGGAGGAGATGTATCTCAACGTCTTCAATCGTCGCCCGAGCGATGATGAAACCAACGCTGTGTCTGCCTACTTGCAACCCCGTGCCGACATGCGTGTCCCTGCCATTCAAGAAATGGTGTGGGGCTTGTTGTCGTCAGCAGAGTTCCGGTTTAATCACTAAATGATGGTGGCCAAGTCAAGCTAGGTTGAATGGAAACTCGAATTCACTGGCTTCGAACAAGGCGCTGGAGGATCAAACATGAGCACGACGGAACTGCAAGAACGAGTTACGTTATTGGAACGTGAAGTCAACGACATCAAGTCACAGTTGGGAAATACGCGGACAAAGCCACATCCCCAAGCGTGGCGAGAAACTGTGGGGATTTTTAAGGACGACCCGGTTTTTGATGCGATCGTTAAAAAGGGACGTGAGTACCGCGAATCGCAGCCTTACCCGGAAGATGTTGAAGAGTAAGAAATTATCTATCTCCTCGACACCGACCATCTCAGCGAAGTCGTGCGGGAAAGCGTTCCTGGTCAACGTTTGGAAATGAAACTTGCAGATTTAGACGAGTTCGATCAAGTAACCAGTTCGATCGTCTCTTTCGAGGAAATGTTACGAGGTTGGCTGGCGGAGATTCATGGGACAAAAAAGGCCAAATCGCAAGTCCCTTTGTACGAAAAGCTGTTTGAAGTATTGGACTCGTTCAAAAAGTGGACTGTGTTTGAATGGGATGATAAGTCTGCGGAGGTTTATGAAGCGTTGGTGAAGCAGCGGCTTGGCGTCAAAACGATGGATCTCAAGATCGCAGCCATCGCCATCCGGAACGATGCCACGCTGCTGTCGAGAAACCTGAAAGACTTTGTGCGAGTGCCTGGGTTGGTCGTGGAAGACTGGTTGTCGTGATTGAACTTCTCAGTGGATGAAAATCGAGATGCCATGATGGAATTGCCAAGCGATCATGAGATTGACCGTGCGCGACTTTCGGGATTGGAAACAGAAGTCCGTGAATTGAGAACCGAACTGCGCCGAGTCTATGTTTCACTTTGGCGGCTGATCGTGGCCGTCGTCGTGCTTGTTGGTCTTCGCGACCGTCTTGGGGATGATTTTTGGCACGTAGGTACGCTCTTCACGGTGTTTGCGGCACCTGTGGTTACAATTGTTTTGTTGCTGCGATGGTTGTTCTCTGTCGACAATAGGGACGTTCAGCCGTCTCACGCGGAAAGAATTGACTCGTCGATACCGGATACCCCTTCAGTTTAATCGCGGGGCTAGTGACACCTCTTTAGGAGACCTTTGACATGAAATGTTCGTATGCCTGTCAGTCGTCGGAGCACTTGATTGGTCGTCGCCAGTTCTTGGGGGGCGTTGCCGCCGGTGCGGGAGCGATCGTCGGAGGCGGGATTGGAACGCTCACTCGGCCAGTGATGGCGGAGCAATTGAATAAGCAGCAAAAGCGAGTGATCGTCTTTAACATGCACGGCGGGCTGAGCCAGCTTGAAAGTTGGGATCCGAAGCCGGGGACGGACACTGGTGGGCCGTTCCGAGCGATCGCGACATCGCAGACCGGAGTTCATATCAGCGAGCTTTTGCCACACACGGCCAAGCAGATGCACCGATTGGCGATCATTCGCAGTATTAACACCAAAGAGAATGATCACGGCAAAGGAATGCACATGATGCTGACCGGGCGAAAGGAAACTCCCGGCATGGCATTTCCACAGATTGGGGCAGTTGCTGCAAAGTCGTTATCGCCAGAGAGCGCCGGTTTGCCGGGGCACATCATCATCACTCCCGGTGGTGGCGGCGGACGCGGCAATGATTCCGCTTACTTGGGGCCGAAGTATGCCAGCATCGCACTTGGTAACGGCAAGCCCCCTGCGAACTCATCTCGGCCAGAAACAATTGCCGAAGCGGTTGACGCTTCGCGGAACGAATTCCGCAAGCAAGCCAACGAGCGATTCAATCTCAAGCGACGCACTGCGATGACCGACGCATTCGTGCAAAGCTATGACCAAGCTCAGCAGATGATGGCTCAGCGCGATGCGTTTGATATCACGAAAGAATCAGACGCCGATCAAGCTCGATACGGCAAGCATGACTTCGGCCGGCATTGTTTGCTCGCTCGGCGGTTGTTGGAGCGGAACGTTTCCTTTGTGCAAGTCACGCACTCGAACTACGACACTCACAACGAGAACTTCAATTTTCATCTCGAACAACTCGGCGAATGGGATCAGCCGTTTGCGACTTTGGTCGGTGACCTCGCCGATCGTGGGATGTTGGAATCGACATTGGTAGTTGTGCTCTGCGAGTTTGGTCGGACACCCAATATCAATCACCTCTTCGGCCGAGACCATTGGGGAACCGCATGGTCGGTTCTCTTAGGTGGAGCGAAAGTCATTCCGGGCGCAGTGATCGGAAAAACGAACGACAACGGGACTCAGGTCATCGATCGCGAAGTCACCGCCGGGCATCTCTTCCACACTTACATGCAAGCGCTCGGCGTTGACTCCACCGGTTCATTCGACATCGGCGGTCGCCCAATGCCGATTGCAGATCCAGCGTACTCCGGGATCAAAGAGTTGATCGCTTAATAGTGAATTCAGAACAAGTACGACGCGCGAGCGAGTGATGGCACGCACCTGTGCAATGGGACTCGTTGGCGCGTCGTACTTTTTGAAGTGGCACGGTGGGTATGGCATGAGTTCGACCTCTTTGTCCGCTGCTGATCTGACTACGGCATTGAAGCACAGAGCGACTGAACTCGGGTTTGATTTGTGTGGCGTTGCGAATGCGGTTCGGCCCGAAGGGTTTGATTGGTTGCGGCGATGGCTGGAACGCGGGTTTGCGGGGGAGATGAGTTACATTCCGCGGCGCGAATCGGCTTACGAGCATCCGCGCAATGTGCTCGCGTCCGTTCGTAGCGTCGTCATGCTCGCGATGAATTATCGCACGGACGAACCGGAGCCTTCCGCAAATACAGGGCGAGTCTCTCGCTATGCGTGGGGCACGCGGGACTATCACGACGTCCTGCGAGAGCGGCTCAAGCAGCTCGCCGATTTTCTGCACGAGCGGCACACTGGCTGTCGAACACGCGGTGTCGTTGATACGGCTCCGTTGCTTGAACGTGATTTTGCGCGACAAGCGGGGCTGGGTTGGTTCGGCAAGAACACGATGTTGATCAACAAGAAAATCGGCAGTTGGTTCTTCTTGGCGGCATTGCTGACGGATGTTGAATTGGTCGCCGATGAGCCGCACAACACCTCGCATTGTGGAAGTTGTACTCGTTGCTTGGACGCGTGTCCGACCGATGCGTTCGCCGAACCGTATGTGCTCGACGCGAGAAAATGTATTGCGTATCTGACGAT
>CAIJTL010001310.1 GCA_903823545.1 uncultured Planctomycetaceae bacterium | reverse complement strand
GGACTGGAGCGCAGGCGACCAGGAGGTGTCGCGTGGCTGAATTGTGTGTGGATGTCGGTTCGATCGGTTCGCATTTTGAGTCGCTGTCGGATCCGCGTCACACGCGGAATCGCAAACATCTGCTGGTAGATATTGTGGTCATCAGTATCTGCGGCATCCTGTGTGGCGCGAGCGGCCCGACAGCGATTCATCGCTGGGCCAAGTCCAAGCACGAGTGGTTGGACAAGCATCTCGCGCTGCCTCACGGCATCCCGTCGCGCGACTGTCTTCGTCGCCTGCTGATGGTCCTCAAGCCCGAGGCTTTCCAGAAGTGTTTCGAAGAGTGAATCGCCAGTGGTGTCGAGGCCGATTCGACCGGGCAACGACGGCTGGTGGCGATCGACGGCAAGTGTTGTCGGCGTTCGCACGACGCGTCCAAAGATTGGGGACCGTTGCACATCGTCAGCGCGTGGGCCAGCGAGCAAGGGATCACACTTGGACAAGTCGCCGCCGCCGACAAGTCCAACGAAATCACGGCGATTCCCGAATTGCTGACACGCCTGGACCTCAGCAACTCGATCGTGACCATTGACGCCATCGGCTGCCAGAAAGCGATCGCCAAACAGATCGTGACCGAGAAGGGCCACTTCGTGATTGCGGTCAAAGACAATCAGCCCAAGCTGTTTCAAACGATCCGGGATTTCTTCTGCGACCACTTGGAACTCGACCTGGAAGAGTTGCGTTATCGCGAGCACGAAACCGAGGACGTGGGACACGGCCGCATCGACGAACGCGCCTACCTCGTCACCAAGATTCCCCAGGACTTCGCGATGAAGAAGGAGTGGCCGTGGATCAAAGCCATCGGCTATGCGGTGCGTCTCACGATGTGCGGTATTACATCCTCAGCCGCTACCTGAGCGGCCCGCGCTTCGGCGAAGCGGTTCGCGGCCACTGGGGCATCGAGTCCATGCACTGGGTGCTGGACGTGAACTTCCGCGAAGACGAGAGCCGCACGCGAGAACGAACCCTCGGCAACAACCTGAGCTGGCTACGACGCTTCGCCATCACGCGACTCAAGCACCATCCGCTCAAAGAAAGTTTGCGAGGCAAGATGCAAATCGCCGGCTGGAACGACGACTTCCTCGCTTGTCAGGGGACTGACCTAGAGTTGCGGGACATTCAGCCGCCATGTCGGCGGCCAGGGGAACGGGTTCCGATGACCGCAATGTTGATCACCGCCGATGAGGTTGCCGGACACGCGCAAGATGCCGAGATTCGGCTTTCTGCACGTCAGCGCGATGTGTTGAGAACACTCAACACGCTCGTTGCTGAAATTAGTCAGGCGCCGATTGAGACCGAAGCCATCCGGGACACTTCCGACATCCATTTCGAAGCCTGCGATGTTTGGCGAGTTGTTCGCCTTTGAACGTTGCAATGTTTCGTGAACTTTGCGCCGCAGCGACCTGCCGAGCGTGCATGGGCGGCGTGTATCAACTCTCTTGATACGCGATCCGCCCGCGTATTTTTCGGCGTTCGGGCCTGATCGCTCGGCTGAGCGCGGGCTGTATTCCGCGCGGCGTCGAGTGCTCCGGCACGCTGCTTGCGGTTTACCGCCACGCTCACACGGAGCGGAATTCCTCACAGGTCAGCAACTTTGATACGCGCTGGCCCTGCGGTGGGATTCGAGAAGGCGAGTCAATAATTGTTTTCAAAATGGGGAGTTCATCATGATGAAACTGCGAATTGGGACCATTCGCGAGTTTGTGCGAGCGCTTTTGGCGGCAAGTTGTGCGATGGGATTTTGGTTGGGAGCATCGACAGCACAGGCTCAGGTCGGACTGGCCGCTGGATTCGCTGTCGAAGGTCCGATCTCCGCGATTGACCCCGTGGCCGGAACAATCACCGTTCAGGGAATGACTGTTGTTGTTCCAGCGAATTTGGTCTTGGAGGGGACGGCGGGAATCACGGGAGCAACGATGAATCGTTTGCTTGACGCGAATGCTCCTGGCCGCGTTCGCTCGATCTTCGGTTCGACGACGGAAAATCCTGGCTACACCGGTGGCACCTTGAAAGGAGCGGGGGTCATTGAACGAACAGCGAACGGTCGAGTCTTCCGGCTGACTGAGGCCGTGGTGGAGCTCGCCGAGAACGTGCTCTCAGGAGAATTGGACTCCGTGGACGTCGCGAACAACTCGTTCGTGCTTAATGGTGTCAACTGCCAGATGAATCCTGACCAACGCTTTCCCTCCGAGATTCTGGATGCTGGTGCCGAGCCGATCACGATCAACGATCTCGCCACCCAAATCGGTGGCTTGGTGACGGTCGTTGGTTATTACCACAACGGAATTCAATACGCCGTGACCGTCGAAACCGAAGTGGTTCCAGCTACCCCCGGCAGTGACACGGTGCGGATCACTCGTGCGGAAGGACGAAACCGCGACCGCAATCGGAGCGAACTACGAGTCCTGGGCATCGTGACTCCGTTTGAAGCGGGTGTGAACATCACGATCACAGATCCCGCCAACGGTGCGGTTCTGGGAGTTGTTCCCGTAGTTCAAGACGAACTGAATCCCGCTCAAGGGACATTCCAACTCCGTCGTACCAATTTGGCGGCGACACCCGCTCGTGTCCGAGCGACCTCAACCAACGGCGGCGTCCATGAAGTGGACGTCACCGTTCGGTAGTTGCCGTCTTCAAAGCAGTGCAGTAACGGGGAGTGCTCCGGTTCGACGGAGCATTCCCTACCGGAAACCATCATTCAATCTTCATCATCAAGAGGGAAACGCATCGTGTCTTTAAATCGAAAAGAAAATCAATCTGATGAATCTCAAGTGACACGCCGTCGCGTGTTGCAAGCTGGTTCAGCCGCGTTGGGAGCCGGCCTGTTTGCCGGATTTGGCACCGTGGCGATTGGAGCCAAGGGCGGCAAGGGCGGCAAGGGCGGAGGGGGCGGAGTAACTGATGCGACCGCAAAGTTGGCTGCTGGCAATGGCCCGACGACGCCATTTAAGTTCGTGCCATTTACTCAGAATCTGCCGATCCCTCCCATCAAGCAGCCGCTCAGCGTGGGCGCTCCGCCTGCGGGCTTCGTTCCGGGCGAGGTCTTCCACGGAATTGCTCCTGAGTATTTCGGCGGCAACAATTTCGATCGTTCGCTCTACGAACTGCACCCGATGAAGTACTACGAGTTGTGCATGAAACGCGGGGTGCAACAGATCATTCCCGGTGTCAACACGCCGATCATGGGATATGACGGCATGTGGCCGGGTCCGACCTTCAAGACCCGCATCGGCGAACCGTGTATTGTTCGGACGAATAACGAGCTCGAAGAGGAACAGGGGATTCACCTGCACGGCGGTCACAATCCGGCCCATTCCGACGGATTCCCGACCTTTTATGTCCTGCCCGGCCAGGCGCGAGACTACTACTACACAAACTCGGTCCCGCGCGTCGGTGATGGAAAATCCGGACCGCTCGAGATGTCCGAGGCCGCCTCCACGTGTTGGTATCACGATCACGCGATGGACCTCACGTCGAAATACGTGGAGGCGGGCATGGCGGGATTCAATCTGATGTTCGATGAGCTCGAGTGGGGGCTGATCAGCAGCAATGTGCTGCCCGGCGATCCGTATGACATTCCGATCGCTCTTCAGGATCGAACACTCAATCCCGACGGTTCGATCTTCCACGATCCGCTGAACCACGATGGCGCACTCGGCGACCTGATGTGTGCCAATGGAAAGGCGCAGCCGAAGTTCCATGTTCAGCGCCGCAAGTATCGCTTCCGATTCTTGAATGGAGCTAACGCACGGATATTCGAGTTGCGACTCAGCAACGGCCAGCCGTTCATCGGTCTCGGAACGGACAGCTGGTTGTATCCGCAGGCTATCGAACGCGAGACCTTGCTGCTGGGAATGGCCAAGCGGGCCGACGTGGTGATCGACTTCACCAACGCCCCCGACGAACTGTTTCTGGAAAACATCCTCGTTCAGACGGATGGGCGAGGTCCAGGCGGAACTCTTACGGATCGCAACCTTCAGATTCCAGGATTTCCGCTCATCAAGTTCGTTGTCGAGGGACCGAAGCAACCCAACAGCGCGACGGTCCAAGTGGGAACGCCTCTGCGCCCGCATACCCCGATCCTGGCGAGTGAGATCGTTCGCACTCGCACCTTCGAGTTTGGGCGGGGCAAGGGGGCCTGGCAGATCAATAAGAAATTCTACGAGCCCGAGGTGGCCAACGCGTGTCCTACGATCGGTACCGCAGAACGCTGGATTCTGAAGAATCCAGGGGGCGGATGGTGGCACCCGATCCACATTCACCTCGAATCGCACCAGATTCAGAGCATCGATGGTCAGCTTCCGCCACTGGCAGACCGCTTTAAGAGCGATACGACGCTGCTGGGCGCGGGCAGTGAAGTCGAGATCTTCATGAAGTTTCGAACCTTCAAGGGGCCGTTCGTCTTCCACTGTCACAACCTCGAGCACGAAGACATGCGGATGATGTTCAACTTTGATCCCCGCATGGAGCCGACCGAATCGCCACAGCCGATTCAGCAGTCGTTCCCCTAACCGGCGGAACGATGCCTGTGTGCGTCCCGCGGGTTGCGTGGGACGCACTCTCTTAGTGCGGTGCCTCGAAAATCGGAGTGCCGCTCTTCTCGAATCATTCCCCCTTTGGAATCGTCAGCCATGTTGCGCGCATTGCTCGCCTCACACGCCTTCGTCGCGTTGCTACTGATCGCGGGATGTCAGTCCCAGCCGGGATCAATGACCTTGGAGAACCCGCCAGCCGCCGTTCCCTCGGCGACGGTCACCGTTGCAGCGGTCCCCGCACCAGCGGCCCCCGCACCAGTGGACCCCGCACCAACGGCCCCCGAAACGACGGACCCGTATGCGGAACTCAACGCGGACCGCATCGCTTCGCTCGACGATGGTCTCGCCGAGCCGAAGACGCCTAACCGGGTTTCCATGAAGTTTCCCAACATCGATCTGATCGATCACAACGGGAACGCGGTCAAGTTCTATGACGATCTGGTCCAGGATCAGATGGTGATCATCAATTACTTTTTCACGCAGTGCAAAGGGTCGTGTCCGGGAACGACGCGCAGCCTGCAGAAGTTGCGAAGCGACTTTCCGCGTGAGTTCGCCGG
>CAIJTL010001309.1 GCA_903823545.1 uncultured Planctomycetaceae bacterium | reverse complement strand
GGTGCGATTTCCTGTGTTCCGTACATGCCAGATTCGGCAGAAATGTGGTGGCAGACTCTGCCCAACTTCCCGGTCAGGCAGAATGGTGAAGCGGACGTGCAAGGCTGAGGAATCTCGCCGCAGACCGAGCCCAATCAATTGAACTCATCAGCACGCTCGATAGATTGGTAGCCGATGATGTTGTCTCGTGACGCAGGTTTTGATCTGCCATCCTTTTTCGGGCATGTTGAAATCTGCCCTACAAATGGGACTCAAGGCTCATGGCTCAATCGACTCTTTCTTCGACGCAGTTGTCAGATGCTGGCTCGAACTTTCGCAAAGAGGCTCCGTTCCAATTCACTCGGTTGGAGAACGGCATCAAACGCCGGACGGACAAATTGACTGAAGTCATTGAGGGGAGCGAGCCGGGGGCGACATGGTTGTTCGTCTCACCGCATGACGATGACTTGTGCATCGGAGCGGGGTTGACGATGCAGGCCGCTCGGCAAGCGGGGGTGGATGTGCAAGTGCTGATCGTCACGGACGGCTGCTTGGGCTATTGCCGAGCGGAGCAGCGTGAGTCGATTGCCAAGATTCGTCGCGCAGAAACTTACGAGTCGTTTGAGATGCTCGGCATCGCACGCGATCACGTCACCTACATCAACTATCCCGACGGCGGACTAACTCCGTTCGTCGGACGCCGCCCCGCTCGCAATCTCGAACCGGCGATCGAAGGTTATGTTGGACTGCAAAATACCTTCACGTATTACCTGCGTGAGTTCAGACCGACTTGTGTCTTCGTCCCGACTCCGACCGACCTGCATCCCGATCACCAGATCACTCACAACGAATTGCTCATCAGCCTGTTCCACGCTTCCGGCGATATCTGGCCGGAACTCGGAGCGCCGTTGGCGGTCCCGCAGTTGTTTGAAATGGCGATCTACTGCGACTTCGCCGAGGCTCCGAATTTGGAAGTCCACGGGAACGACGACGCCTTCCAACACAAACTCCGCAGCATCGAAGCGTACCGCTCGCAATTACAAATCGCGTCACTCGTCGAAAGCATCCGCAACGATGGCCCCTACGAGTATCTCCGCGACGTCCACTTCCGCCTGTACTCGTCCAAGAAGTACCGATCGCTGTTTGCGGATTAGGTCACGTTTCTGGCCGAACGTTCGAGCTAAGCTGCAGGTGGTTAGCCGCACTTCATTGACTCTCACCAACATTAATCCTGTGAGTGTTCGGGGCGAACTCCAACGGGGGTACATATCTTCCGAATATTGCCTCGCTTGGCCCCTGAACTGAGTACCCTTCACTTCTGAGGCAAGCGCCAATTTGCGCCGTGAATGACATTGCTCCTTAGTGACAACGAATTGGCCTATAAGATACCTCTGAGTGAACAACATCGGTGTCGTTTCAAAACCGAAACTCAGCTATCGTTGCGGAGGCGATTGACTCAAAGACGTTTCAACAGTTTGAATCTGTCGCAACAAGCTTGTGTCTTTAGGATTGCTAAACCGTTTGGCAGCGGCGATCGCGCGCCGCGCCTCCGGCATTTCCCCAAGCTCTCGATAAATTTCCGACAAAGTCAGCAAGAGACCGCTTTGGCATGAGTCCGTAACGGAGACTCCTTCAAGAGCCAATGCGAGCGCCTCTTTTGCTGGAATCCGCACTCGCAGTATCTGCCGCAGATAGTTCACCGAAGCGTCGAGCTTTGGATCGATTCTTAGTGACTGTAAAAATGCCTTTGCCGCGGCATCGTATTCCCCCAAATTCATCAGACACACTCCCACCATTTGCTGAATCTTCGCCCCCCATGGCTCAATCGCCGCGGCTCGACGGTAGTGATTAAGCGCAGCACCTGAGTTGCCTTTCAGATGTTCGAGCCACCCCAGCATTGCATGCGCACTTGGATCGTTGGAGTCCCTTTCGGTGGCAATTGAGAGGTGCTCGACGGCCTCATTGCTGCGACCTATCGCAGCATACAATGTCCCAAGTTCCAAATGTGCCTTCGATAGATTCGGCTCGATTTTCAACAACGACTGAAATACAGCAATCGCCTCGTCCAATCGCCTTTCACGCTTAAGGTATTCTCCCTCAAACCAAAGGGACTTGGATTTCTGACGCAACGTCATTACGTCTTTTAGCTGAGCCTGTACCACGCT
>CAIJTL010001308.1 GCA_903823545.1 uncultured Planctomycetaceae bacterium | reverse complement strand
GCTGCCGGGCAGTCACCGCAGGTGATTCGCGTTGAACAGTTGGGGGCGTTTCCGGACGCCGAGCGACCGTCGGTCATTTGGGCGGGACTGTCAAACTCGAACTTGCTCAAGGAACTCGCAAGGCGATTGGACCAACTCTTGGAGCCACTCGGTTTTGTTCCGGAGTCGCGACCGTATCACCCACATCTTACGCTTGCTCGAATCAAAGGCGACCCGCCAGAACCGCTGTTCGATCTGATGCGAGAGCATCGTCAGACCCTGTTTGGTGAGTTTGAGGTCACCTCGATCGAACTGTATCGCTCCGAGCTATTGGCAAGCGGCGCACGTTACTCCGTGATCGCCTCTCACAAGCTGGGTTGCTCATGAGATTTCGAAGACACAACGGGAAGCGTGAAGCGAATTGAGGTTCCGCGTCCGATTTCGGATTCGGCCCAGATTACTCCACCATGACGCTGGATGATCCGCTGACAAATTGCGAGGCCGACTCCGTTACCGGGGACTTCCGGGCAGAGTCGCTGATAGAGCTGGAAGACCCGTTCCAAATGCTGATTTGCGACTCCGCGTCCATTGTCAGTCATGCGAAACGTTCGATGGCCATCTCGACGGGCTGACTCGGTGCTGTCCGAGTCGGCGGAAAAGTGAATCTTGAGAGGCTCATCGCGTCTAAATTTGATCGTGTTGTCGAGCAACTCTGTCAGCAATTGAGTCAACTGCGAGGCATCTGCCATAACGTTCGGCAAGTCAGAGTAATCAACAACGGCATTGATTTCAGACAAGAGTTGCGACTTGGCGTCCAGCACAGATCGCCAAACATCAGCGGTTGAGGTTTCCAGAAGTGGACGACCCCGTGAGGTCACTCGTGAAAACGCGAGTAGGCCGTCAATCTGCGCTTGCAGGTCAATCGCTCCTTTGGACATGAGCTTCAGAAAGTTTCGTCCGTCGTCGTCGAGTCGCTCGCTGTAACGCCGATTCAGAAGATCTGCGAAGCCCTTCATAGCTCGAACGGACGCCCCCATGTCGTGTGATACGGCATAGACAAGCTCTTGCATCATCTGCTCGGCAGATTTTTCTGAAGGGGGCATTTCAAGATCCTCTTGAGTCGGCATCAACTTCATGAACAACTGGTGTAATCACCACGTCAGGATAAGCAGAAATTAGCAACGAACCGTCCTTTGCTCTTCTACGAAATCGGCAAAGTCTGACAACGCTCGCTGATCGACGCCGATTCTGTGGATTGCTCCAACCGCTCAAGGGGAACGATTCCGGCATGATTGTGACGGAGAGTCGCGTTGGCCGCACCGGTCTGTGAAGTTACTCCGGTTGTCCCTCCGATACCGACTAGCGAAACCGTATGTCGCGAGCCAATCGGCTCTTCTCGCTCAGGACAGGCAAGAGTTCATTATGACGGAACAGATCGAGAACATTGGAACGCCGCTGGCCCACGACACTCACGAAGCCCATGAACTGGAAACGCTTCGCCGAGAAATCGCCTCATTGCGGCAACAATTGTTGCAATCACAACGGCTGAGCACGGTCGGTGCGCTCGCTGCGTCAGTCACTCACGAATTCAATAACATCCTTACGACCGTGATCAACTACGCGAAGATGGGACTGCGTCACAAAGATGTCGCATCGCGAGACAAGTCGTTCGACAAAATCCTGGCGGCCGGTCAACGTGCGGCAAAGATCACGACCGGAATGCTGTCTTACGCTCGTGGCAAAGGAGATCGACGCGAGCCACAGGACTTGGTGCAACTCGTTCAAGAAGTTCTCGTCTTGGTCGAGAAAGATTTGCAGATGCACCGCGTGAAGCTCGATACCGACTTCTCAGAGCACGCTCAGTCGGAAATCAACGCGGGGCAGATTCAACAGGTTGTCTTGAACCTGATCATCAACGCTCGACAGGCCATGCCGAATGGCGGACGACTGCTGATTTCAGTTCGAGCAAATCGTGAATCCGGATTTGCAGAACTCGCCGTGAGAGACAGCGGTTGCGGAATCGCAGCAGAACAACTGAAAAAAATCTTCGATCCGTTCTTCTCGACGAAACAAGCGGATGAAAACGGACAAGGTGGATCGGGACTTGGACTCTCACTGTGCCGAGAAGTCATCGAAGCCCATCGCGGACGCATCCGAGTTGAGAGCACCGTCGGGGTCGGCACGCAGTTCACCCTCAAGCTGCCCTTGGTTTCTGCCACGGCCGGGACGATCGTTCCGAAAGAAGTGAAGGGCGAAGCTCCAGTCATGCAGAAAGTCGGTTGAACGCTGACTACACTGCCGCCCATGCGAAAACGAGTTTTGATCGCTGGGCTATTTCATGAGACTCACACGTTCTTGCCGGAACGGACGACGTGGGACTCTTTTGCTGTTCGTCGTGGTGTCGAAATGCTGGCCGCGCGAGGTGATGGTTCACCGTTGGCCGGAGTGCTCGATGTTGCTGCCGAATGCGATTGGGATTTGGTTCCTGCAATCGATGCGCGTGCAACGCCGAGCGGAATCGTTGACAGTGAGATGTTCGAGCAGTTTTGGTCCGAGCTTCAAGTCATTGCCGTCGCATCACTACAAGAGGGGATCGACGGTATTTGTTTGGTTCTGCATGGCGCGATGGTCACAGATCGCATTCGCGACATCGAAGGCGAGTTAATCCGTCGATTGCGAGCGTTGCCGAATGGCGATCGAGTTCCCATCGGTGGCGTGCTCGATCTACACGGGAACATTTCGCGTGAGTTCGCCGAGCAGACACAAGCATTCGTCGCCTATCAGCACAACCCGCACACCGATGCTTGCGAAGCGGCTCGAAACGGAGCACGGCTTCTCAATCGCGTGATGTATTCGCCCACATGGCCCGTGACGGTGTTTGCAGCTCCCAATGTGATGTGGCCGCCAACCGGGACTGGCACGGACGACGATCCGATGCGGTCGCTCGAAGCAATGTCACGCGAGATTGAAAGAACTCGGCCAGACATTGCTGCGGTAAATGTTTTCGCGGGCTTTGCATTCGCAGACACCCCTGACACACGAGTTTCCTTCACTGCAGTGACGTTCGGTGAGATCGAAGAAACTCGACAGGTTTTGGCCACACTTTGTGACGAGGCGACTAAACATCGTGAGCAAGGAAACGTTGTCCCTCCGTCACTCGAGAGTCTCGTTGAGACAATCAAATCTGAGGTCGCACGCGGCGAAACGCCGGTCATCATCGTCGAACCGTCCGACAATATTGGTGGTGGGGCTCCCGGTGATCACACTGCGGTTCTGAGAATGCTTATCACGAACGGATTTGATCAATCAGCAGTTGTCATCAATGATGCCGTCGCCGTTGCCGAAATTTCGCAGTTGCCGATTGGCTCGAAGCATCGATTGAAATTCGGCGGTCAGAGCGATGTTCGATTTGATACGCCGTTTGAAGCGGAAGTCGAACTCCTCTCGGTAAGCAACGGGCAATTCACACTCGAAGATCGCCACAGCCACCTCGCGTCAATGTGCGGCGAGAACATCGACATGGGGCCTTGTGCCGTCGTTCGGTGTGGCGGAGTTCGTGTTTTGCTGACCAGCCGTAAGACACCGCCATTCGATCTTGGCCAACTGCGGAGTCAAGGAATTATTCCTGAGTCCCTCCACGTCATTGGCGTCAAAGCGGCAGTCGCTCACCGCCGGGCCTATGATCCGATTGCCAAACATAGCCATACCGTCAACACGCTCGGCCCCTGCACGAGCGACTTGCGATTGCTTCCGTTCGAAAATGTTCGGCATCCAGTTTTTCCGCTGGATTGATCGGTCCACGAAAAAGAGCCATCGCCATGCTCGTGAGTCGTTTCTGTGCGTTGTGATTGGGGAGCAACAATTTTGCGTTGTCAGGTTCCGG
>CAIJTL010001307.1 GCA_903823545.1 uncultured Planctomycetaceae bacterium | reverse complement strand
TGACGCCCAAACCGTCATCAGCGTCAACATTGTTTCGACGTCAACTCCGAGTTTCTTGTCCCTGCGGCACCTCGCTTCTGTGAAGCGAGGCCACCCATCGAGTACTCCTACACTTATGACAATGAAGGGGAATCGTCGGAGTCGGACGGATTCGTTGACGGGGGTGACGGAGACGTACTCGTGAGGCTTCCGGAATCGGTTGACGTCGGTGGTGACGACGAACTCGGCGGGGTTGGTGCAGAAGGCTGTGTTGTTCGTGTACGACGCGAACAATCTGCCGATCGCGAAGTCGGAGCAGGACGGAAGCGGGGCGCTGACCGGGTACGAGACGTGGGTGAATGACGGTTAGTCGGTTTTGTGGAGCGATCGTCAGGCAATCAGGCAAATCCAAGGCTTGCCTCTGGACTCGGCTTGCTGGTCTGAATGGCAAACGCTCGTATCAGCCATTCATCTGCGCCAATTCGCGCAGGAAGTCGAGGGCCTCGTCGAGTTCCATGACCTGCATTCCGCGTTGGCGTCCGTTGCGGTCGCATTTTTGCAGCAGCATCAACTCATCGAAATCGGGTGACTCACGAAGTCGTTGACGAGCACGGAAGCCGATCGTTCCGTCGGCGACGAGATGTGCCTCCATGTGGTGCTCGATGAACCATGCGGTACGCGATGTGATGAATTCGCCGAGTGCTTCGAGTGCCGCATTCACGTGGTCATCGGGATCGATCCCTTTGCCGAGATCATGCAGCAGCGCGGCGAGCAGAAACTCTTCGTCGTATGGCAACTCGTCGCGAGCCAGTTCAAACACTTGCAGGCTGTGATACAGCACGTCCCCTTCGGGATGATGCTTCTTCGATTGCCCGACTCCCTCCAACGGCAGCATGAGTGAGCGAAAGACTTGAAAGCGATCGACCTTGCTTTCGGCGTCGAGCACTTCGGCATCGAGTTCAATATCCGGGTATTGCTCACGCAATCGTTGTTCGAGTTCCGCGATGGACGCACGCTCGATCGCTTTGCCAGTGATCGAACTCTTGAAGACGTAAGCCACCTTCTCGGCGGGATACACCGTCAGTTCGATCGGGTAACGATCTTGAATGTGGATGTGAGTGAAGACTCGCTCTTCGCCATGCTTGCGGACTCGCTTGTGCTCGACGTCGAACGTCATCCCTTCTTGATCCAGCACCATGACGATCGACTCGACGCTGCTGGTGAAGACGTGAATGTCGATGTCTGAACCTTGCCGCACATGCCCGGTCAGCGTGCTGCCGATCAACTTCGGCTTAAACACGGCGAGCAAACGCATCAACCGAAGTGCTTCGATCCGCATTTCACGCAGATTGTCATGCCGCTGGTCACCTTCAAAGAGATACGCCATACGCTGGATTTCATCGCGAATCTCCGCGTTACTGGGGAGGTCCGACGGCTTAACCCAACCTTGGCAGATCGTCCGAGCGGCCTTCAATTTGGCTCGGTAATACTCTTTCTCCTCACGACGATACATCAGCCGAGCGGATTCAAACACAATCTGTCGCCGCAGCTTAGCGTTGCCGCGAGTTCGAGATTTTGCACCTCGATCTCGCTCATTCGACTCGTCAGCCAGTGACTCGTCGTGGAGCACGATTTCATCGTGCTCGTCATCCGGATTGTTTTCGAGCACGTTAGAAACGTGCTCCACATTCTCTCGGTCAGAACCGAATCGTTCTTCCGCAGAGACGGACGTTTCAGCGACGTCCTCAAACCATTCTTCGTTTGTCATTGTGAAGTGTGCCGAAACAAAGCCCATCAAAGCGGCACCGGGCTGGCGAGCATGATAGACCCAAGATCGGACAACACAAGCAAAACATTGAGCCGATCTTTTTCATGGTCCTGCGCGTTAGAGTCTTTGTCCGAAACATGTATGTTTTTTGCACGCGTCTTGTGGGCGAGTTGCTCCGCAACTCGCCGCCGAGTCGCGGAGCGACTCGACCACATTGGTTGCGGCTTCGCTGCATTAGGCAGAACGTCATTTCTATTTCGATTGTCTGACATCAAGGCAGACGATCTCTTTGTCGTCGCGAAGATAGAGCAAGCCATTTGAAAGCGCGGGGGCTTGTCTTGTCGAACCAAGAACCTCCGTGCGGCCGAGTTCTTCAAATGCTTTCGGAGTGGCTCGCACGACAACGAGTTCGCCGGTCATTGTCGTAATAAAGAGCTTTCCGTCTGCGGCAATCAAGTTCCCTTTGCCGAAACGCTGCTTCTGCCAAACTCGATCGCCCGTAATCGCATTGATGCAGGTCAGGTGAGTCACCGGCCCGGCGGCACCAACGTTGTCGAAGCCGAACAAGTGGCCGTCCAGCAGCATCGAAGTTTGCCACTCGTTGCGTAGCACGCTCTTGGACCCTTGCGAGGTCCACGCTTCTTTCACATCGAACTGATCCCCTTTCGATTTTGGTTTGATTTCGAGCAGCACACTTCCGTGATTCTCACCTGACGAGACAAAGACCTGACCGTTGACGGCAATCGGCGTAACGATGTTGCAATCAAAGCTCGTTTCGTAGGGATGACGCCAGAGTACGGCACCGGTGTCTGGCTTGAGTCCCAGCACCGACGCTCCCGAATACACCACCAATTGCGAACGACCTGCAACATCAAGCAACGCCGGTGACGAGTAGCCAGCCGGATCATCTCCCGAGGTCCAAGCGAGCTTGCCGGACTTCGTGTCGTAGGCCACAACAGTCGCCTTCGGTGCCCCGGCAGTGACGACAACTCGATCTCCAACCACAAGCGGCGAACAAGCCATTCCATACTCTGCAATCGATCCATCGAGTTCTTTCACGACGTTGTGTGACCAAACTGTTTTGCCGTCTGCAAACTGCACTGCGGTCA